>JAVVEZ010000117.1:0-8195 GCA_032250895.1 Pseudomonadales bacterium
CCGGGTGCGTTGCGTACCACCCCGCTGAAGTCCCCCCACAAGAGTGAGAGATTTCAGTGGAAGGCCGTGTACAGCAAGCTATCAAGAACAGGGATAAAAGCCAGTGTTTATGCGGGGTTTAACGACGTTGATGGTTTTCGGTGGAAGGGTATTTGGTGCCCCGGGCAGGATTCGAACATAAGCCACAACATATTGAAATATAAATATTACAAGCGCTTCATATTCTTGAAATGTTGCTATAGGTGTTGCAATAAGTAAAAGTCATCCGCCTGTGCCTAATCCCCGGCCTACACAAAAATTTGCGAAGGCGGAAAAAGGCGAAGCCAGAGAGAAGGCAGCCTCAATCATTGGCACAAATCGCAGTTATATCAGTGACGCAAAAAAGCTGAAAAGGGAAAAACCCGAAATCTTGGGCGTGATCGCGGTTACAAGTTTAACAAGAATGGACGTTTTTACTTCTATATTAGAAAAATCTACTGGTATGAGGGTATCGTGGGGCAAAATTAGGAAGCAAAATTTTTGGCAGATTCCGGCTTCCCTGCGTCCGTACTCTCGGGTTGACCTCTGGGAGGACCCGAGAATCGATGACGCGCGCTCAATGGTCATATATTCTGTGATCTCCCTCTTACAAGACTGGAGAGCAACAATGACAGAAGCGGTCGAAAAAAATGAGCTTGAATTCCTGGTACCAGCCCCACACACATAAGCCGGAAGGCCGGCCAATATGGGTGCCGGTGGCGTGGCGTATTCGATGAGCTGTGAGAGTGATCAGATTACGCGATGGCTTTTCCCCTTGACCACGAAAGTTGACCGTCCGCACGTTCCCGCCTGTTTTTGGACTGGATACTGGTGAGGGTATGGAGTGGTAATGTAGGAGTGTTCCATATTCGATACCTGTGGCTTTCAAAAAAGGTCGATTTTTGCGCCTACAGGTATCAAATATGAACCTGTGGAACGTTTTCTAAATCCAGAGGTGCCAAATATGAACCTGGAGCCTGGCTACAGGTATCAAATATAAACCGGTAACTTTAATTTGATTTCCATTCATTTGTTGCCTGCTTGTCTTTGTAGGGGAGCCAGTTCAACTTCCAGGTCCGCGTCTTGCTAGTGGTCCTGCTGTTGAACAAAGATTCATTGACCATCGTGATAAACCCGGCTTCTGTAAGTTCCTTAAATGCGCTCATGGCTGTTCGTCGTGAGCATGGGATTTTGTCTGCCGCCTCTCGGATACCATAGCCGATAGGTTTGTCATTGGCCCAGTGGACTTGAAGCAGCGTCATAAGGACTTTGGCCGGCGGGGAGAGCCTCAGATAGACGTCAGACTCAATAAGACGCCGCTGGAGCGCTATAACACCGCCGGCCCTATCGAAAGGCAGTGGATTTTTTTTCCTGCCCATAGAGCCTCCCTTATTGAGCGGGGGCGCTGCTGGTTACAGGATCGTCTGCTATCCACCTCCGGACATCGGCCTGCTGCTGCGGGTCCAGCCAATATTCCATGACTGAAGTTTCGCCGCCGAAGCGGTTTGGGACTTTCACGCGGACACGGCGGAATTGGATTCCAAATTTTCTTTGGAGGGTAGCCACACTGGAAGGCAAGACGTGATCGCCCATCTGCTCGGCCTGAAACCTGTGGATGCGCTCGCCGTTAAGAAAGCGGCTCATCATCGATTCCAGTTTTCCACGTGCTTTGCGCGTGTTAGTATTGCTGCTGTTTGATCGATTGGAGCTGCTCTTTCCGGGGGCAGCTTTTTTTTCTTCCATCATGATTATTTCCCCCCCGCCAGATTCTTCCGTTCCTTGACCATGCTTCTCACCAGCTGGTAGATCTCGTCTTTCGACTTGCCGCCGGCCAGGGCGGCCAGGATCGCGGAAACTTCATGTTCCAGCCAGCCGACAGCGCGGCCGCCTAAACTGATGGGAGGGGGGAATTGCCCCTCCGTGATCCTGTTACACAGGGATGAATTACAGATGCCAGTGCGGGCCAGTACTTCCGGCCGCCGCTGGTAACGGATTTGTCCTGCTTTCATACCTAAACACCTCTCTGCGGTTTATTGAATGTTGCTCGCAGATAGTGTCAATGGATGTTGTAGGAGAGGGTATGAACAAATAAAAACTATTCTGTGGAATTTTGTTTTGTTTGAGTAATTGCGTTCTCGATATGGCGTTTAGCGTTTTTGGTAGGCTCGCCGAAAACCTCAAAAATTAAATAGTTAATGAGGTTGGAAAAGGGGGTTTCCGGGGAGCTGGAAGGCCGGAGATCGGTCTTGGCTTGAAAAAATCGGGCGAGATTTTTAATGAATCTGTTGTGCTGGTTTGCTTTACTGGGTTTAGCCCTTCCATCGGCTGTGTTAATAGACTTGCAAACATCCTCAACCGCAAGCTTCAGGGTCAGAAGGATGGCTTCGGCCCCTGATTTATAGGGCCAGACCTGCGGCAGTTCTACTAACAAGGTGGATTCATTCGTAACGGCATATTGAAGATCTATCGCGTGGTCCCATGCCCCTTTCTCCAGATAGCCGAGAGTCTCTAAGGCTTTCTGTAATTGTCCTGCGAGTAGATTTAGCTCTTTCTTCGTTTCTGCTGGAGTCAGTTCTCGGTCCATCAGCCATTTCGGCTCCATTGACCACGAATATTCAATTTTCAAATATAACTGTTCCAAAATAGACCGATCCAAGTTTGGCAGGATCGTTGATCTGATATGTTCCTTTTGTTTCTTTGTCAGCTTTTTAGCTGGCAAGGTAATTGACGCCATATCTACCTCTGTTCTCCCCGAGAAATTGTTTGCCGGGAAAAGCGGTTAGGTTGGCCCAGTGCTTCCTGGCTGATCAGGGAAGGGCTATCCCAGTTTAACTGATTGCAATCTTTTGACTTGTACTTAGGCGATCCTCAGATGCTTCTTGCCCTTGCCTAGCTCCCGTCCGGTTGCGGCCGCCTCAATGTACTCCCCCCACCATTCCATGAGCTTGCGCCGGCGCTCCAGGTACTCAGCACGGTTGTAGGCTGCGCGGATAGCGTTTTTATCCACGTGCGCCAATGTCACCTCGATTAAATCGGGATCATGGCCCTGCTCATTCAAAATGGTGCTGCCAAGGGCACGGATGCCATGCGCCACCAGCCGGCCGCCGTAGCCCATGCGCTTAATTGCCATGTTGGCGGTCGATGGGTTGATGCCCTCCCGGGGATTCTTGGCAGAAGGGAAGATATATTCCCGGTGCCCGCTCAGGGGCTTTATTACCTGCAGGATCGCCAGGGCTTGCCGGGAGAGGGGCACGACATGCGGCCGGCGCATTTTCATTTTCTCGGCCGGGATGGTCCAGGTGGCTACCTCGAAGTCAATTTCGCTCCACTTGGCGGTTGCGCCCTCGGCCGGACGGGCAAGGGTATAGATCAGCCATTCAATCGCGCAGCGGGTCGGCAGGGTGATGCTGGCCTGCTCCAGAGCTTGCAGGAAGGCCGGCAGCTCTTCTGACTCAATGGCAGGGCGGTTCTTTGTTGCCGGCGTCTGGAAGGCCTTGCGGATTCCTGAGAGGGGGCTGGCTTGGACCATGCCGGCATTGACGGCATAATCCATAACTTCATTGATCCAGCGGCAAAGCTTTCGCACGGTTTCAAGGGCGCCCCGGGCGGCAATGGGGGAGAGGTATTCAATGGCCATCGGGGCGGTCAGTTCGGACACAGGGACCTTGCCCATACGGGGCAATACATGAAGCTCCAGGGCCGCAACCATCCTTTGTCGGTAGGATTCCGAGATAGAGGGCTCTTTGACCTGGAGCCAGCGCCGGAAGACGGTTTCAAAAGTGGCGCCATGGGCCTCTGCCCGCCGCTTGTCTTCCTGGTCCCGGTAAACTTTTGGATCAATACCCTTGCCCAGGGCCGCCCGAAGCACCGCGACTTCCTCCCGGGCATCGGCCAGAGAAAGGGGCGGGAAAGTGCCCAGGCTGAGATTGGACCGCTTCTTGGTGAAGGGGCGGGGATATTGGAATATCCAGAGCTTCGTGCCGTTAGGCTTGACCCGGAGGTAGAGCCCCTTGCCGTCCGCCAGGTTGTATTCCTTGGCCTTCGCCCTGGCCTGCTTCACTTCAGTATTAGTAAGCGCCTTCGTCGTCTTCGCCATTGCAACATCCTTCCCGCCGGGTTTTGGTTGATGTTGCATTTAGTGTTGCATTAAAAGGCGGATGTTGCAATATATTACTGGACGTTAATGTGCCTGATTTTTAGATATTTATTAGTATTTTCGGGGGCTTTAGGGATGTTGCTGGAGGTGGCTGAATATGGATTTGGTGCCCCGGGCAGGATTCGAACCTGCGACCTGCCCCTTAGGAGGGGGCCGCGCTATCCCCTGTGCCACCGGGGCAATGATCTTGGGCACGGTCTGATAAGCGGGCAAATTCTAACATGGATGCCGGCAGGACATGAAAGTAATCTTAGCGCTTTGGCCGCATCGATCAGTACAACGCGTTGTGCCGTCAGCTGCGGAACGGCCCGTAGCTCTGAATAAATTTGAAAAAAATCAAATCACGGCTATTTTTATCATGCTGTAATATTTATCAATTCTCTATGGAAGGAGATCTTATGCGTGATTTAACCTTGACAGAAGTGGACGCTGTAAGTGCCGCAGGGCTGAGTTTCAATGAAGCAGCAACCTTGATTCTGGCCCTGGGGGCGGCGGGAACCATGGCAACCTTGGTGTTTGCCATTCCCATAGCTGCCTCACTGTATTTTTTGAGTCCAGACTGCTGATGACATCAGCAGGACTATTTGCAAATTGACAGGGCTGTGCGGTATCGGCAGCTCTGTTTTTAGCTATATTTTTAACTACAGGCAAGGACCTCCATATGGATTGGATGGATGAAACGACATTCCCCCTGGCCAACGGCAAGTGGCAGGCCATCAAGCTACCGTTTGGAAGAATTGTTGACGGAGAGGCCCGGGTAGAGAAAATAGTCAGAAACAGCCATCCCTTCAGTACTGCGCTGATCACTACCCCTCAGAGTCAGCATTTCCTTCCCCCCGTTTGCACACCGGAGACCCAGGCGCGGGTCAGGCGCAGGTTCCTGCTGCAACGCAAATTTATTCTGATCTATCTGCTGCTTTGTCTGCTGATCTTGCTGACCTGGTATTTGGGTGGCAGCCAGGACAGAAAAGTCCTGGTGATGACCCTCGTCACCGCCCTGTTCTTCGTGTTCTTTGCCTTCGATTATGGTCTTTCACTGCGTGTTGAACGCTATATGCAGGAAAGAGCTCTCTATCTGGCCAGCCTTTGTCTCAAAAATAACCGCGACCTCAAGCTGGGAGCTCTGTTGTTTCTGATGGCAGGCCTTATGCAATATTTTGTCCAGCGCCATTCCGGAGGCTTGGAGCCGCTGATCCGGCAATACGGGCTGATGAACGACTTCAAACTTGCCAGCGAAAGCTGGCGCCTGATTTCCGGGCCCTTTATCCATTCCAGTATCACACACTGGGCCAACAACTTTATCTATCTGATCATTACGCTGGCCCTGACGGCCTCTTTCAGGAAGCACGCGCTCTGGTGGTTAATGCTGTTTCTGGTGCTGACCGGGCTGGCTTTCCGGCTCATCCCCTATCCCCTGCGGCCCGATGCGCTGGTGGGTATTTCAGGTGGCATTTTTGCACTGTTCGGCCTCAGCTTCCATGATTCGCTCATGCACAGAGACAACTTTCCCCGGTATTTTTTTGTTATGCTGGGCTGCTTTATCGTCATGATGACGGCCTTTCCTTATCTACTGTCGCCGCGCGCCAGTGGCTTTGCCCATCTGACCGGGTTGTTGACCGGCTTCATTGCCGGATTTCTTGCCGATTCGCCGATGTTCGCGAAGACCCGAGTTCCATAACAATCAGTGCGCTACGGCTTCGTAGTGCTGACGCAGCAAGTCCTTGCCGTAGTCATTGCCATTCGGGGTTCTGACGACCGCGTGGATGTGTTCGCGGTAGGGCACGCCCGGCGGATAGTATTGGGTGAGGCCAACGGGCACTTCGTGATCGAACTCGATCAGAACGACCGGGCTCTGGATGCGGTAGTAAAAGACCGAATCATCTTCGGTCGCGCCGATCCAGGCAAACCAGGTGGCATCCAGATGCCGGGTGATTTCCGCCATTTTGAGTTCGGCCTGCGCCGCGCTCATGTTGCCGGTATAAAGACCCACCAGATCCATCAACAGCGCCTTCTGCTCCGGGCTGAAGCCGGCCACGGAAACGCCGGCATAGTCCAGCACCACGTTGTCGCTGAAGGCCTCGGTCATGATGTTGTTGCCGGTTTTACTGCTGCGCAGAATGGCCTGCTGCCGCTGTGCGGCATCCAGCGCCCGAATCATCGCCAGGCCCTTGCGCTGCTCCGCATCCATGATGCGGGTGCCGGCGTATTTGCCTGTGGTCGCCACCGCCGGCTCCGAACCCCAGAAGGCAGGAGTCATCACCACCTGATCCGCCAGCACAAAATAATTGAGAACCAGATGGTGCCCATCGAGCTGCCAGCCCCAGGGCTGGGTGGCGGAGGGTTCCCCCATGAAGGTCAGCCAGTATTTGCCTTCCCCGAATTCGACGAAATTATTGTTGTTCAGTTCGCCGAGGGTTTCATTCAGGTGCATGATGTCTCTGGCAAGGCCCAGTCCTTTGACACTGAGTGCCGTTTTCAGCAGCTGCCAGGCGGTAGTTTTCTGCCCCTCACTCATGGCGTCGAAGGCAATCCCCTGGCGCAGATAGATGGACTGGTTGCCCCATTTACGCCATTCCATGTCGTCCACGGGAAACTGCGTGGTCCGGCGCTGCTCCGCACTGAGGCTTTGCAGAAAGCCGGCGGCCGCTTCTCTGATCGGACCCGTGTCGGCACCGGTGGTCTGGATTGGAAACAGACCTTCGACTACCTGACCCCGGGCGGTAATTCCCTTGAAGGGCTCAGCCAGCCCCCGCGTCTCCATCCGGGCACTGATGATACGGGACTGTTCGGGAAAAATGGCCGGATCCCGCCCCTGGGCGGCAGCATCGATCGAGGTTCCCGCCATCAGGACCAGCGACAGAGTGACCAAAAGGTGACAATTCTGCATGGGAGTGCTCCTGTTGTTGTTCCACTGTCGGCATGATAAGCGGACAACTGCGCTTTTTCACCTGTTGCGAAGGAAATCCGCTGAAATAGGCTTTGGAATGGGTGTCGAAATGGGTGTTGGAATGCGGAATGGGTGCTGAAATGGGTATCAGAGTAGAATGGACGTACTTGAGCCTTCGTCACATCGGCATCCTGTGACCCCTGCGGGAAGTTCTGTAACAGTTCTCTGCGCCAGAATGACGAAGCTCCTTGATTGCCCGGAGAACCGCATGCCAGCACTGCACACGAAGACCTTTGAAACCCTCAAACTCTCCCTCATCGAAAAGGGCATTCTGCTGGTAGAGCTGCACCGGCCACAGGTCAGCAATGCCCTCAATACAACAATGGCACAGGAACTGTTGGCACTGTGGCAGACCCTGTATGTGGATGCAGCACCCTACCGGGTAGTGGTGCTGACCGGAGCCGGCCACTGTTTTTGTGCGGGTGCCGATCTGAAGGAGCGCCATGGCATTTCGGCAGAACTGTGGTTGCAGCAGCACGCGGTGCTGGAACAGATGATGCTGGCGATGCACGCTTGTCCACTGCCCCTGATCGCCGCCGTCAACGGTGCCGCCTTTGGTGGCGGCCTGGAACTGCTGCTGAATTGTGATTTTGCCTACTGCTGCCACGAGGCGCGTTTTGCGTTTCCGGAAACGACGCTGGGTTTCATCCCCGGCGCCATGGGTACGCAGTGGCTGCCGCGCGCCGTCGGTCTGGCCCGCGCCAAGGAGTTGTGCCTGACGGGCACTCCCTTTACAGCCGCCGACGCATTGGCCTGGGGACTCGTCAACCGGGTAATCTCACCGGACACACTGCTCGATACCGTAATGGAAGTGGCCGGACACATCCTCCGCGCCTCGCCTCTGGCGGTACGTCAGGTCAAGCAGGCGCTCGATGCAAGCCAGAGCAGCGATCTGATCGGCGGTTACAAAAGAGAGATCGAGCTTTACAGACGCTGCATCCACGCGGCAGACCGGGTGGAAGGTATTGCCGCCTTCAACGAGAAGCGCAAGCCCCGCTTCGGCGATGACCGCTAGGAGTCTGCGCCGTAGAAACGATCGAGCCGAGGGTTTTCCACATTGAGGCCATTTTTTCG
>JAVVEZ010000118.1:0-8010 GCA_032250895.1 Pseudomonadales bacterium
AAAATGGACCAATGTGGGGAAGTCGCAGGCCGATTGGTTTCTACGGCGCAGGCTCATAGGAAATCCCGATGACACTTAAAGTCATTGGTGCCGGTTTGGGCAGAACCGGCACCCTGTCGCTCAAACTCGCCCTGGAACAGCTGCTGGGCGGTCCTTGCTACCACATGCTGGAGCTGTTCCAGCAGCTCGATGAACATGCCGCCCTGTGGCTGGAGACGGCGCGCGGTGAGCGCGTCAACTGGGATCGGATTTTTGCCGGTTATTGCGCCGCCGTGGATGAACCTGCCTCTCTGATGTGGCAGCAGTTGCTGGAATATTATCCGGATGCTCTGGTCGTGCTGTCGGTGCGGGATGCGGAAAAATGGTGGAAAAGTGCCAATGACACGATACTGCCCATCAAGCGCAAGCCGCCACCGACAGAACCTCCGGGACTGGTCATCTGGTATGACATGATGATGGAACTCTACAAAAACCTGTATCCACAGGGAGTGGATGATCCCAGGCTGACCCAACAGTGTTTTCTGGACCATATGGCCCGGGTAAAACGCGAGGTGCCCGCGAACCGTCTGCTGGTCTGGGAGGCGGGGGACGGCTGGGAGCCACTGTGTGCCGCGCTGGGCCTGCCGGTGCCGGATTCTCCTTTTCCCCACGCCAATACCACCGAGGAGTTCAAGGCCCGGCAGATTCATGACTGAAATGGGTTGTTCTATCCTGGATTCGAGCGTTTCAGATCTGCGCAGAGACTATCAGAGTTATTCAATATTATTCATATTTTCTTTTATAGCTTCAGGAATGAAGTTATGTAAGACTACGGGCGCTTTATAGAAAAATGCCAGTAGCAGTAGGCAGCATGGAAGGTAGTCACAGGGGGGTATCGATTACCTGCGGAGGATTCGCTAAATCTTGGCCAGTGGGAGAACTGGATTTAGACAATAAAAACAAACCTAGGGGTAATTTCGATGAGAAAAGCAGTCACTGCACCAAAAATCCGTCAAACCCGATTCAACTCACCAGTACACTCAAAAACCAGTAAAGCAACTGTTCCCGTTGCCAAATCCGCTCTCGCGCTGGCCTTGATGCTGGGGGTCTCTGGTATCGTCAGCGCTCAGGAACCCGCGCTTGAAGAGATCAGCGTCACCGGCTCGCGCATTCAGCGCTCGGGCATGGTGACACCAACACCGGTCACCTCGGTTTCCATGGACGAGATATCGAACATGTCGCCGGGCAATATGATCGAGGCGCTGAATCAGTTGCCCATCTTTTTTGGCAATACCAGCCCGGCATCGACCGGCAACTTCTTTACCACGCCCGGGGTAGGCAATCTCAACTTGCGCGGTGTCGGCACCAACCGAACTCTGGTCCTGCTGGATGGCCGCCGAATGGTGTCCTCAACCCGTCTGGGCGGCACCGACGTCAGCATCTTTCCGGAAGCCATGATCCGCACGGTTGAAACGGTCACCGGTGGTGCGTCTGCGGCTTATGGCACGGATGCGGTGGCCGGGGTTGTCAACTTTATTCTCGACAAGGAATTTGAAGGCGTCGCAGCCCATGCCCAGGGCGGCCTCAGCAGCCGTGGCGACAACGCCAACGGGGAGGTCTCGATGTCATTCGGGACGGCGCTGGGTGAGCGTTCCCATTTGCTGCTTTCGGCCGATTATTTTGAACAAAATGGTATTTTCACCTATGAGGATCGAGACTGGTATCAGTCCTATGGGCGTCTCACCAACCCCGAATGGGTACAGACCGGGCAGGGACCGCGTGAGTTGATAGCCAGAAACGTGGTGTCGACCCGCTCGACGCTGGGCGGTGTGATTTCGGCACCGGGTTCCAGCATAGACCGCTTGCAGTTCACCTCTGATGGTACGGCGATTCCCTTTGTAACCAGCGACCTCAGTGTTGCCGACTTGGGTCCGAATGGCGGTACGGGCAACCTGTCACAATCCATCACCAATGGTGGCAGTGGCGATTTTATCGGCGCGGATCGCCCGACGCTGCTGCCCAACAGTGAACGCGGCAGCTTCTTCTCCTATCTGGACTACGACATCAGCGACAGCACGAATGTCTATTTTCAGGGCGTCTACGGCCATAGCAAATGGTTCAATAGCAATCTGGGGGGGGTATTCCAGGGCACCACGCAGATGACGATTTTCCAGGATAACGTCTTCCTGCCCGATAATGTGCGTCAACTGATGATCGATGAAGGTGTGGATTCCTTTATTTTCAATCGTATCGGCGGCTCCCAGGATATCGCTGCCGGCAGCTTTCAGGAAACCGAAAACGATACTTTTTCCGGAACTGTTGGCTTCAGCAGTGAAATCGGTGATTCAGGCCTGTTCAATACCGGTGTGATGAAGGGCTGGCAAACCCGGGGTTATTATCAGGGCGGACGCACACTGAACCGTGCGCGTCAGATCGGTGGTGCCCGACTGGACCGCGTCTTCATGGCGGTGGATGCCGTGGAGGATCCGGTCACCGGAGCACCCGTATGCCGTGCTTCGCTGGTGAATCCCGACCAGTTCTGTGTGCCGATCGATCTGTTTGGCGCAGGCAGGGCTTCCGAAGCGGCGATCGACTTCGTTACCGGCTTTGATCCGGGCCAGGAGGTTTCAGCGCCAATCTTTTTCACAGACAGCGGCTTTGATCTTGGACGTACGCAGGACTTCATCACTGATGAATTCAAACTCTCACGTGCCAATATGACGCAACACGTGTTCGAATTCAGCGCCGATGGTGAACTCTATCAGGGTTGGGGTGCAGGTCCTGTCTCGATGGCTTTTGGTGGAGCCTGGCGCCAGGAAAAGATCACCCAGCTGGTGCGTGATCCAACCAACCCCAGTGTGAACCCAGGCTTTTTCCCGAATACTTTTGCGCCGGAGACGGGTGTCCGGGCCGTACCTCTCGGTTCAGCACGAACACTCTCCGGATTTCAGTTTGCCACCGTGCCGCAGATCAAGGGCCAGTTCAAGGTGACAGAATTCTTTACGGAGTTCCTGGTGCCCTTGCTGGCCGATGCGCCTATGGCTCAGCAGGTCAACTTGACCGGTGCGGCACGCTGGGCCAATTATTCAGGCAGTGGCACCATCTGGGCCTGGAAGGCCGGTCTTGACTGGAGTCTGGTTGATGATCTGCGCCTGCGTGGTACCATCTCGCGTGACGTCAGGGCGGGTACGCTCTCGGAGCGCTTCGACCGCACCGGAGGAACGACCTCCTTCCAGGATCCTGCGTTCAATTTTGCGCAACTGGATTCCAGCCTGGTCTCCGGCGGTAACCCGGATATCGCTCCAGAAAAGGCGGATACCCTGACGGCAGGTTTTGTTTACCAGCCCTCCTGGTTCGACGGCTTTGCGCTGTCTCTGGATTGGTATTCAATCGATATCAAGGGCGCCATCGGTCAGCTTGGTGTGCAACGCATCGTGGAGGACTGCTTCAATGGGGCGGCGACGCTGTGCCAACAGATCGATCGCGATCCGGTCACCAACCGTATCACCCTGGTTCGCAATATCTTTGTGAACATCAACAAGTCCAAGGCCAGTGGTGCTGATCTGGAGATGAGCTACAGATCTTCCGTCAATATTCTGGGTGGTGATGGCGAGTCACTCAGCGCGAGGGTCTTTGTATCCTGGCTGGATGAGAACTCCATTACCAACTTTGGCGCGCCCAAGCTGGACTTTGCTGGCGAAACGGGCCTGCGTCCGTTGCCGGAATGGAAGTTTACCAGCAACGTGACCTACAACAATGGGCCTTACCAGTTGTTCCTGCAAGGCCGCTGGATAGACAGTGGGCTGCTGGATGTCACACGTGTCGGGCAAATCGATGACAATACGGTGGACTCTGCGTTCTATATGGACACTCGTGCCTCCTATACACTGAACTCGGGTGATGCCACCTGGGAAGTGTATGCGAATGTGCTCAATGTCTTTGACAAGAACCCACCTGTCGTCGCAACCTTCAGCACCTTTGCGGCAGCACCGGCGCAGACCAATTCAGCATTGCATGACCTGATTGGCCGACGCTTCGTTGCCGGAGTACGTTACACCTACTAGTAGTTGTTCTTCAAGGGCGTGGGGGGAGAGCTGTTCTGGCTCCTTTCCCCCGCGCTTGCGGAATTTCTTTTTGCTCAGTGCCTCATCGGCCGATGAGGCACTGTCACTAAGCTGGTTTGCATCCTCTGACCCTGTTCCCTTTAGCGACACTACGCTGCCTTTAATTTCCCATCGTCGAAATTTTTTGGCGTGTCAAGACCGAGTGACAGACCGTGCGCAGATGATTTATCATTTGCGTCTCTGTCAGCATGTATTTCTCTGCAAGTAAATCCATGACTGCTCTGTCTAGCACAGAAGAACATAATAATATAACGGGAGAGATTGCATTCAGAATCCAAAATTTGACAGGGGTAATAAAATGAGGAACAAAACTTTTTTGAGAAACAAACTGGCCTGGTCAATGGCACTGGCCGCATTGGGTAACGGACTGCTGACGAATACCGTACTGGCACAGGAGGAAGAATTACAGGAAATTGCCGTCACTGGTTCGCGTATTCGCGCCCCTGGCATTACGGCACCCACCCCGGTAACCGCAGTCGGGCTGGCTGAACTCAGCAACATGGCGCCGGGCAATCTGATTGAATCCATCAGCCAGTTGCCGCAGTTTTTCAACAATACCACACAGAATGCTCCGGGTAATTTTTTCGGTTCTCCTGGCTCAGGAGGACTGAATATTCGTGGTCTTGGCACCAATCGCACGCTGGTTTTACTGGATGGCCGCCGCTCTCCGCCGACCAACCGGCTGGGCGTCAGTGATATCAATGTCTTCCCTGAAGCCCTGGTTCAGCGCCTTGAAGTGGTGACCGGCGGTGCGTCAGCTTCTTACGGCACCGATGCGGTGGCTGGGGTCGCCAACTTCATTCTCAACAAGGAGTTCACCGGCGTCGATACGCACTTGCAGGGCGGCGCCACCACTCGCGGCGACAACGAAAACTGGGAAGGTTCCTTCAGTTTCGGCGCCGATCTCACGGACAAGATGCATCTGTTGTTTTCGGTAGAGGCTTTTCAGCAGAATCGGGTGACTTCTTTTGATGATAGAAAATGGTTCCAGAGCTTTGGCACGGTCACCAACCCTGATCCCACAGGACCACGGGATTTGATCCGGCCCAATGTTTTCTCTACTCAAGCCACTGTGGGCGGCGTCATCAGTGCGCCTGGCTCGGCCCTCAACAGACTACAGTTTCTGTCTGACGGTTCGGCGACGCCCTTTGTCGCCGGAGATCCCAGTATCGTCGGCGCCGGGACCCGCTCACAATCCATCGTCAATGGCGGCAGTGGTACAGCAAACAGCAATCTGCGTCCCACCCTGGCTCCCGAGGCGGAGCGTGCCAATGCCTTCACCTATCTCGATTACGATATTACCGACAATCTCAATGTTTATGTCCAGGGTTTGTGGGGCAAGAATCAATCCACCAGCACCAACCTGGGTGGCGTTTTCCAGAACACGACACAGATGAGAATCTTCAGTGACAATGCCTTCCTGCCGGAAAACCTGAGTCAGATCATGGCACAGGAAGGACTGGACTCCTTTGTCTTCGATCGTATTGGTGGGCCGGAAGACCTGGCTGGCAATGCCTTTGTTAGGACGGAAACCAACACCTTTTCCGGAACCACTGGCTTTGATCTGACCATTGCCAAACCGGGCTTCTTCCAGGATTGGCAGGTACACGGCTACTACCAGGCCGGTCGCAACAAGCAGCGCGGGCGTCAGATCGGGGGGATTGCACTCGACCGCATCTTCGCGTCCATCGATGCCGTGGAGGACCCAACGACCGGTTCCGTGGTATGCCGGGCAGCGCTCGTTGATCCTGCTAACTGGAGCAATTGCGTGCCGATCAATTTGTTTGGCGCCGGCCGGGCCTCGCAGGAAGCCGTTGACTTCGTGACCGGTTTCGATCCGGGCCAGCCTATCACCACGCCGATTTCCTTCACCGGCAGTGGTTTCGATCTGGGCCGGGAAATGAGTTTCATCACCGAGGAAGCCAAGCTTACCAAGACCAATACGACAGAGCATCTGTTCGAATTGTCAGCCGACGGTCAGCTCTATGACGGCTGGGGCGCCGGCGCCATCTCCATGGCCACGGGTATCTCCTGGCGCCGTGAGCAGATCACCCAGCTCACCTTTGATCCGTCAAACCCGAGCGGAGATACCAGTTTTCTCCCCATACTCGATTTGGTGAATGCCGGCGTGCTGCGCGGTGTACCGGCCGGTGTCAGCTTGCGCACGACAGCCATTCAGTTTGCTTCCGTCCCCAATATCAAGGGCAGTTTCGAGGTCAAGGAAGCCTTTGGTGAATTGCTGGTCCCGGTGGTTTCAGACCTTCCCTTCATTCAACAGTTCAACCTGAGCATGGCGGGGCGTATTGCCGACTATACCGGCAGTGGTGTCGACTGGGCCTGGAAATTCGGTGGTGACTGGCAGATTACGGATGAGCTACGTCTGCGTACGACCGGTTCTCATGACGTACGTGCAGCCACGCTGGCCGAACGTTTCGACGCAACCGGCGGCACCACATCCTTCACCGATCCCGAATTCAACAATGCTCAGTTGGATGCCAGCCTGAGAACGGGAGGTAATCCGAACGTCAATCCCGAGAAGGCCGATACGGTGACCATCGGGGCTGTGTGGCAGCCGGCCTGGTTGAGTGGCTTCTCGGCCACGGTCGATTACTACCGCATCCATATCAGTGGTGCCATCGGCCAGTTGGGTGTGCAGCGCATCGTGGATGACTGCTTTGCCGGTGCGCAGAATCTGTGCGCACAGATCACACGTGATCCGGTCACCAATCGGATTACCCTGGTCGAGAATGTGTTCCTGAATATCAATGAGAGCCAGGCCGAAGGCATCGACGTGGAGTTCAATTACAATACGCCGGTGACGCTTTTTGGTGGCGATGCGGAGAACCTGGCCTGGCGCTTTTTCGGCACCTGGTTGAATGAAAACTCGATCACCAACATCGGTGCGCCAAAAGTGGAACAAGCCGGTGAAACAGGCGCGCTGTCTCTGCCCGAGTTCAAATTCACGACCAATATCACCTACAGCAATGGACCGATTTCTGTGTTCCTGCAGGAACGCTGGATCGATCAGGGCCTGCTCGATGCTGACGAGACGACCGGCGTCGAGATCGACGATAATACCGTACGGGGTGCCTTCTATACGGATATTCGGCTGTCTTACAACCTGGAGCAGAATGATGGCTCGTCCCTGGAGATTTTTGGCACGGTCACCAATCTGCTGGATGAAAATCCCCCGGTGACAGCAGGGTTCAGCACCTTCACGGGCACAGCGACGCAAACCAACCAGAGCCTGTTTGATGTCCTGGGCAGACGTTTTGTTGCGGGCGTGCGTTACCGCTACTGAGAGAGGCCGGCAGCCGGTTTTCCCGGACACCAGCAGGTTTGGATGGTGCCCGGGAGAACTTTTTGGGGTTGATTTTCGATTCCCGCCGGAGTTTCCGCTTGCATGGAGCCATCATTGATCGGAACATGCTGAAACAGAAAACTGCCGGTAAGAAATCTTGGATATAAGCCTTTTTGAGATGCTGCTTGCTGTCTGCATTGTTGCGGCAGGGACAGCCGTACAGGCGGCCCTGGGCTTTGGCTTGGCCATGATTGCGGCTCCTCTGCTGATTCTTCTGAACCGAAGCTTTGTGCCCGGTCCTTTGATTGCCACGGCACTGGTTCTGGTGCTGTGGATGAGCTTTCGCGAGCGACAGGCAATAGACCTGCGCAATTTCAAGCTGGCCCTGCTTGGGCGAAGCCTGGGAACGCCGCCCGCAGCCTGGTTGATGGGTAGCATTTCAGCCGCTACGTTTGACTTCTTGTTTGCCTTTCTGGTGATTCTGGCCGTCGCCATCAGCCTAGTGTCATGTCACCCCCCCTTTGCCGTATCAGCAGGTCCACAAGCCGTCGCCTGCGCGGCGCTTGCTCGCAGGCATAGTGGGCCTATGTCAAGAGCAAGCAACAA
>JAVVEZ010000119.1:0-7960 GCA_032250895.1 Pseudomonadales bacterium
GTGCGCAGATTCTGCGGGCCGAAGGCCACAAGGAGTCCGCCATTCGTGAGGCGGAAGGCGACAAGACCGCGCAGATCGAGCGCGCCGAAGGCGACAAGCAATCCGCCATCCTGCGTGCGGAAGGACAACGCAAGGCGATTGATACCATCCTGGAAGCGGGCAACGACAAACTCCTGCCGAAGGACGTGGTCGCCTATCTGATCGCCCTGGAATACATTGAGACGCTGCCGAACATCGCCAAAGATGGCGAACGCGTGTTCATACCTTACGAAGCCTCTGCGCTGCTGGCATCGGTCGGCGCCGTCGGCGACCTGCTCGGCAAGCCACTGATCAGGGCAGGTGCCTGATTCTGACACTGCCATGGGGGGCCGGTGCTGCAGACCCCCTTCCACCTGGACACCATGGAACTGACGAGTAAGCAAATCTGCCACTTGTACACTGTGGCCGCAACCGGCGAATACCCGGTACGAGACCAACTGCTCGTCAGTGCGGCACTGTATTGGGGCTTCACCGCGACGGAGCTTTCCCTGCTCGAAATAGCCCACGTCATGAGTGTGGAAGGCCAGTGGCGCGAACAGTTCCTGCTGCCTGCGGCTTTCGCTTTCAACGGCCTTGCGCGCAGCGCCTGGATTCTCGATGCGCGCTTCAGGGGCTACCTGGAAAGCTGGCTTGCAGAACGCGAAACCCGGCACTGGGGTCTGAGCGGCGTGGCCCGCTATCGCGGCTTCGGGGGCCGGTCGCCACTATTGCTCAATAATCAGGGCAAGCCCTTCGCGATGACTCCCCGCTCGCCCGGCTCGGAGGACCTGCTGCCCTCCGGCATGCACCGTCAACTGCGTGACCTGCTGGACCGCGCCGGTCTCGAGCACTACAGCCCGCAGATCTTCCGTGACACCTACATCGTGCGCCTCTGGCTCAAGGGCCTGACCCGCCAGCAGATCGCGCAACTGACCGGTATCCGCAAGGCCGAAACCATCACGCGCAAGATCCGCCATCTGCTGCCGGAACCGCGTACGGTATTCGCGGATTTCCTGCCCGCCTCCCGTTAACTGCCGATACGTCCACCTCCGGCTTTGGTCACTACCACGACCGCAGGGCGCGGCGGCATGGCGGCATCGAAATCCGGCCAGCGGGTCTGCGGCTGTTCGAAGCTGCCGCCCTCTGCCGGGTGCTGCACGGCACAGAAGAAGTTCTGGCTGTCAGGAGTGAAAAAAGGGCCACACATTTCAGCGCCAACGGGGGTCCTGATAAAGCGCCTGGTCAGCGCCCGGTTCGGGCCTGCCACTTCGCAGGCCCAGACCCCGTCGGCGATACCGGCCCGTTCGGCACCATCGGTGGCGATCCACAGGTTGCCGAGCTGATCAAAAGCGCAATTGTCCGGGCAGGATAACCAGCCGTTGGCGGAAATCCCCGGGTGGTAGAGGGTTTCCTCCTTCGCGGGATTACCGGCCAGCAGCAACATGTCCCAGCGGAAAACGGCTGCCGTGTGGTCCCCGTCTTCCGGCCAGAACTCGATGATCTGACCATTGCCGTTGGCGGCCCGGGGATTGGCGGCATCCGTCTGTTGCGCTGTGCGCCGGGCATTATTGGTCAGCATCGCATAAACCCGGCCGTTGACCGGGTTCACGTCCACGTCTTCCGGCCGGTCCATGCGCGTGGCGCCGAGCAGGTCGGCCGCCTTGCGCAGGTCCAGCAGCACATCGGCCTGGCTCTTGAAACCCCGGTCCGGGGTCAGCGGACCCTGGCCGAAGAGCAAAGGCAGCCAGTTCAGGCGGCCATCGTCATGGAAACGGGCCACGGACAGCTCGCCCGCTTCCAGCAAGGTCAGATTCGCCGCCCGATTGTCGGGTTGATAGGTGTCACGGCTGACAAAGCGGTAGATGTATTCAAAGACAGCGTCGTCGCCGGTATAGCCCACCACCCGGCCATCGCCATTGACATGCAGGTTGCAGCCCTCATGCTTGCAACGCCCGAACACCGTACGCTTCATCGGCACGGAGTTGGGATCGAAGGGATCGATTTCCACGATCCAGCCCACATGCAGGGGCTCCCGTGGGTTTTTGGCCAGGTCCCAGCGCTCATAATGATTGGCCCAGCTCTTGCGCCCCAGGCCCATGCCAAAGCGCCGGTAGTTTTCCTCTTCCGGGTTGCCGTCCACGGTTCCGGAAAAATACCCGTCCACGTTTTCCTCACCCGTCAGAATGGTGCCCCACGGCGTGACCCCGCCCGCGCAGTTGCCGTAGGTGCCATACGTCCTGACGCCATCGGCGGACAGCAGGGTCTTCAGCCGCTCACTGCCGGCTGCCGGCCCGGTCATGCGCATCTCGGTATTGGGTGTGATGCGGCGGTTGTAGGCCGAATCCTGCAACACCTGCCAGGTATCGCCGCTCTTGCCGATCTCGATCACACTGAGGCCATGGGCGGCGATGTCGACATCGGTCTGCGCGCGGTTGAGAGCATTGCCCGCCGGCGAACCGGGGAACATCATGCGCGGGTCGGTGTATTCGTGATTCACCACCAGCAGGCCACGGTCGGAACTGCCGGAACCCTGAGGCAGCGGCACGAAGCCGATGAAATCATTGTTGTAGCCAAACTGCCGCAGCTGGCTGTCGAGGCTCTGCCGCGCCGGATCGAAGGCGGGCGCATCGGCGAAGAGTGGATCGCCCCAGCGGATCAGAACCTGGTGCCGGTAACCTTCCGCGACGGCAAAGTCGCCGTCCAGACCCTGCGGCAGCTCCCTGAAGCTCAGGGTGGAAGGCGCAGCCGCCGCCTGAACCGCGGCATTGAAAGGCAGCGCCACAGCAAGCCCCAGCATCCCGGACTCGCCGAGCAGCGTGCGGCGGCTCAGGCGCCGTTCCAGGATGCTCTGAAAAACCGGGCCGGCATTGTCTCCGAGAGCTCCTTGCAGGTCGTGTTCGTCATGCATATACCGTCACCGTCTGTCTGTGTCTGGATGGAATGCCAGCAAGAATAAACACACTCTTCCACGGAAACAATCACTTGTCCGCAGGCTGCCGGATAATTAACCCGATGTTTATGCTATGCAGAGAAACTCTTAATATTGGCCTTGCTGCCTGAAAACCACCGGTCAAAGACCCCGCCTTGATGGCATCTCACAGACTGCCAGAAACAGGCTGTGCAGGGCACCCCCGGAAATCAAAGGTTTCACTATGCTGGCTGTTTTTTAATGGCTCTTTTCGAAAACCCCTCATGCCATGCCGGGAATTTATGTAGAATACTTCTTGCTTGCAGAAACGGCAGCAATACCTTTTCTGATTTGATTTTTCTGACCCCAGGCCGCCCATGTTTATCCGTATTCTGTTTTGTCTGTTGTTTTTGGCCCCCCTGCCCCTGCTGGCGCAGCCGGCGGACACCCTGCTCATCAACGGCAGGATGCTCACAGTGGATGAGAATTTTTCGACGGTGCAGGCACTGGCCATCCGTGATGGCCGTATCATCGCCACCGGTGCCACGGCGACCATCCAGACCCTGGCGGGTCCTGAAACCCGGACCATCGATGTGGCCGGCGCCACCGTGGTGCCAGGCCTGATCGACAATCATTTTCACTTCGCACGCGCCGTGCAGCGCTGGCATTTGCAGGCCAGGCTCGACGGCGTCAATTCCCGCGCCCGGGCCCTGGACATCCTCGCGGCCAAGGCCGCCGCCGCGCCATCCGGACAGTGGATCATGGTGCAGGGGGGCTGGTTTCCCGAACAGTTCGCCGACCAGGCCGGCGGTTTCACATTGGCAGAGCTCGACCGGGTCGCACCGCGCAATCCACTGTTCCTGCAGGAACGCTACAACCTGGTCTATGCCAACAGTCTGGCACTGCAGGCCGTGGGTCTGGACCCGAAGGACGGGGCCCGGCGCAATGCCGCCGGGCTGGCCACCTTTCAGCCGCCCTACGGCAGCCTGATCCAGGCCATCCCAGAAACCAGCCCGGCTCAATTGGAGCAGAACCTGACGGACTTCATGCACGCACTGAACCGGGCCGGCCTGACCGCTCTGTACAGCCTGGGCCGGGGACCGGAGGGAGAGGATGCGGTGCTCGAACATCGCGCGGCGGCTGGAGACCTGCCCCTGCGTATCTGGCACACCCTGAGCTATGAAGCCGCCGACCCTGCCGGCGCCGATGCCGCCGTGGCGGCGATTGGTGCCGCAAGACCCAACACGTTCACTGGAGATTACGGCCTGTTCGGCCTGGGCGAACACATCTACCTGCCCTTCTTCGACTTTCCCAGCCAGTCCCGGCCCTGGCCCGAAGAAGTCATGGACAACTACATGAAAATCGCCCGCGCCGCAGCTCTGGGCGGTTGGCACATCCACGAACACACCATGAGTGATATCAGCGTCCGCGACCTTCTGGACCGCTTCGAGGCACTGAACCGGGACATCCCCATCACGGATCTGCACTGGACGCTGGCCCATGTCTACGACATTTCCGCCGACAGCATCGCCCGCGCCAAGGCCCTGGGTCTGACCCTGGCGATACACGGCGCCGCCATGGCCGGGCGTGCCGCCATCCCCTTCCGGCGCATTCAGGACAGCGGCATCGGCTTCGGCCTGGGCACCGATGCCACCGTGGTCTCCCATTACCAGCCCTTCATCACCCTGGGCTGGGCAGTCAGTGGCAAGGATCTGGCCGGCAGGCAGGTACTCCAGGAAACCCTCAGCCGAGAGGAAGCCCTGATCGCGCACACCCGCGCCAATGCCCGCCTGTTTTTTCAGGAAGACAATCTGGGTTCTCTGGAAGTGGGCAAGTACGCCGACCTGCTGGTGCTGGACCGGGATTACATGAGCGTGCCCGCCGACGAAATCATGAGCATTCAACCTGCTCTGACCATGGTGGGGGGAAGGGTAGTGTACCAGGCAGAAGAGTAATCGAGTGGGCAGATGACTCAGTCATTCCCCGGATGCCCGGGCCCGTCACTGTAGCCTCTTCCAATCCGGAAAACGGGAAGCTATCCTGCTGGTTGGCTGGAACCCCGCCTGCGTGGTGATAACGGCAGGGACTAAAGGGATCAGGCAACACGCCTGAAGAATGCACGCCGGAAATGACGTTCACCGATACACGGGACACTGACGACCATGAAACACGTTTCGATCACATTGCTGGCGACCCTGAGCCTGCTGGCCTGCGCACAGACGCCATTGCCGGACATCCGCATCATGGATACGCAGGTATTCCCGGAAAGCATCACCTCGACCGCCGACGGCACGGTCTATGCCGGCAGTGTGAAGGGCTATGTGTACAAGGCGGCGCCGGGTTCGGCCGAAGCGCAAGCCTGGATCCGGCATTCCGAAGACAATGGCATCCTGAGCATTCTGGGGGTACTGGCGGATGACAGCAGCGCCACCTTGTGGTTGTGTTCCGTACCGAATTTTTTCGGGCCGGAACGCTCGCAGGGGCTCAGTGCGCTCAAGGCCTTTGATCTGCATACCGGGGCCATGAAGGGCAGCTATGATTTTCCACCGCCGGCCTCGGTCTGTAATGACATCAGCATCGCCCCGGATGGCACTGCCTTCGCCTCCGACACCAGCAATGGCCGTATCTTTACACTGGCGCCCGGCGCTGCTGCGCTTACGCTGTATGGCGAGGATGCGACACTGGTGGGCATCGATGGGCTGGCGTTCAGTGCGGACGGCACTCTCTATGTAAACAATGTCCGCAGCAATCAACTGATCCGTGTCGAGTCCGGCAGCGACGGCAGGATGGGCAGACTGACACCGCTGCAACTGTCGCATGAACTGGGCGGCCCGGATGGCATGCGCCTGCTCGATGGCAGGCGCTTCATTCAGGCCGAAGGAACCATCGGCAGGCTCAGCATCGTGGACATAGACGGCGACAGGGCCGCGCTGACGGTTTTGCGCGATGATCTGGTATCCTCACCCGGCGTCACGGTGGTCGGCAACACGGCTTATGTCATAGAAAGCAATATCGGCTATCTGCTCGATCCAGCTTTGCGCGGGCAGGAGCCACCTGCGTTCATATTGTATGCCGTGCCCCTGCCCTGAGATTGACTATAAAAGCGTTCTCGCCGTCATTTTCTGCCACCCAACGATTGCGCGCGTACATCCCAGGGCTTAGCATGGAGGCCATCACGCCGGAGGAGCCGCCATGAGCAAAGCATTTCCATCGACACCTGATTTCAGCGGCTTCAATGCTCCCATGCTCGGGGATGACACCTTCATCAGCGGTGACGGCATGAGGGGAGGGGCTATGTCTTGCATAAAATCAGTCTTGCTGGCGGGCCTGCTGCTGTGGCAGGCGGGCACGGCCATGGCGCAGGCGCCGGGCTACCACAGCGCAGTCATATTGCCGACCTGCGCGTATGACTGCCTGATCGATCACCTGCGCCGCTATGTCGATGCCCTCGACCACAAGGATGCCTCGCGCCTGCCGCTGTCCGCACGGCTACGCTTTACTGAAAACAACGTGGAAATGCCCCTGGGCAACGATGGCCTGTGGGCTTCCATCAGCAAGGTCCGGCCGGATGCGCTGGAAGTGGCGGACGTGGAAACCGGCAACGCGGCCTGGTTCGGCATCGTGGAAGAGCATGGCAATCCCGCCTACCTCGCGTTGCGCCTGAAAGTGGAAGGCAGGCAGATCACGGAAATCGAAACGGTGGTCAACCGCCTCCCCGATATGCCCAAGCCCTTCGGCAACCCCGACGAGGTGGAGCACGACCCCGCGTTCAAGGAAATTCTGGCGCCGGCGGAGCGCCGCTCCCGCGAACGCCTGATCGCCGTGGCCGACGGTTATTTCAGTACTGTGGAACTCAATGACGGTGCCATCTTCACACCCTTCCATGAAGACTGCCAGCGCAACGAAAACGGTATCAGCACCACCCGCGCGACCGGCACCGGCTCAGCCGCCATCGCCCAGGGCTGTGAAGAGCAGTTCAAACTGGGCATTTTCCGCATCAACAAGCAAATCCGCGAACGCCGCTACCCACTGGTGGATGTGGAACGCGGCGTCGTCGTGGCCACGGGTTTTTTCGACCATGCCAACCGCTTCGACCGCTACACGCTGACCGATGGCCGGGAAATGAAAACCCTGCTGAAATGGCCCAATTCCATCACCTTGCTGGAAGCCTTCAAGATCAGGGACGGCAAGATCTACCGCATCGAGGCGGTGTTCACCTATGTGCCGTATTTCATGCACTCGCCGTTTGCGCAAGCGAACCCAGACTTCCAGACACGCTGAAGGGGCCGTCACGATGAGCAAATCTTTTCTGTGCGTCCTGGCCCTCGGCATCTGCGGTCTCGTCAGGCCTGTCGGGGCCCAGGAAGAACTTTGCGATAGCGCGTGCCTGAAGGGCATCGCCGCAGACTATATGGCCGCCCTGGTCGCGAAGGACTGGTCGACCCTGCCCTGGGGCGACAAGGTCAGCTTTTCCGAAAACGCGGTGGCGATGATGATCGGCGAGGGTCTGTGGGGGCCGGATGTCAGCATCGAAGGCATTCCCTTCATCGCGGCCGATCCGGTGAGCGGCAATGCCGTGTGGTTCGGCGTGGTGACCGAGCATGGGCAGGCCGCCTATTACGGCATGCGTCTGCAGGTCGAGAATCGCCGCATCACGCAGGTGGAGACCCTGTTGGGCCGCGAGGGCACGCCCGGCACCTTTACCGCGCCCGAACACTATGCGGTGGCGGCGGAGTTCAGTGACACCCTGCCGATAGAGGCCCGCCGCCCGCGCGAACGCCTGATCGCGCTCGTCGATGGCTATTTCGGCAGCAAGCAACTGAACGACGGCGTGCTGCTGAGTGTCTTTGCCGCTGACTGTGCGCGGACCATCAACGGCACCTCCACCACCCATGGCAGCGCTCATTGGGCGGCGCAGGCGGTGCAGGGCTGCCAGCCGCAATTGGAGACCGGGCTGTACAAGCCGGTGGACCGCATCCGCGAGCGGCATTTCCCGGTGGTGGATGAAAGCCGGGGCCTCGTCGTGGCCATCGA
>JAVVEZ010000120.1:0-7869 GCA_032250895.1 Pseudomonadales bacterium
CATCACAGTTGCGCCCGGCACCGAAAGCGCCGTAATCAGCACATACAGGCCAAAAAAGGCTGCGACGAACAGCCAGGGAAAATTTTGCCGCCAGGACTCGAAGCGGTCCTGCTCGGCCTTGATCGCATCCAGCGTCAGCCAGCTGCCTGCATCAAAAAAGAAAAACGCCGCGACCAGTGCCAACAACAACGACAACATCAAAAATTTATGGGTATTGATAAGAACTCCTGGGCGCCGAGCGCATTGCGGCGAGTACTGACTTCAGGGCACCTCTATTGATACAGAGTCACCTCCGGCCTTCAATCCTTGCTGTCTTCCGGAACAGGTCCTGCATCCCCAAGGCCAGCCACGTGGCAGGTTTGAGAATTGTATACCTGATGACGCCGGTTTTGTCGTAGCATAGCACTCGATTCTTACAAGGGAACCGCTGAATGACTCTGAGGTTCCCAAGAGGTATGACCCTGTAAGAAAGTACCGGTTTGATCCGACCAAGTGTTTGCGAGTCGTGCATGGAACGCATGCTCCTATCTGAATTCTCACAATACCCACCCAATGAGGACACACGCTATGTTAGCCGAACACCAACTTTCCCTTCCCTTCCTCACGCTTGATACGGCCACTGGCCGTTCACTCGAAGTCCTTGAAAAAGCCAAGGCCCAGGTCGGTTTCATTCCCAATATGTATGCCGGCATGGCGCATTGCCCCGGGCTGCTGGAAACCTACCTGCACGGCTATGGTGCCTTCAAGCAGGAGTCCGGTCTGACATCGGCCGAGCAGGAAATCGTCTTTCTGGCCATCAGCCTGGAGAATGGTTGTGAATATTGTGTGGGGGCCCACAGCATGCTGGCGGCTACCCGCTCCGGCGTCCCGGCCGCCACCATCGAGGCCATGCGGGCCGGCACCGCCATCCCTGATGCCAAGCAGGCCGCCCTGGCTCACTTCACCCGCTTCATGGTGTCTTCAAGAGGCTTGCCCAGCAAGGCGGAAGCGAAAAAATTTCTGGACGCCGGTTTCACTGAAAAGAATATTCTGGAGATCCTGCTGGCCATCGCCGTGAAGACCATCAGCAATTACAGCAATCACATGCTGCATACGCCGCTGGATGCTCCCTTCAAGGACTGGGAGTGGAAGGACAAGCGCTAAACACCCCCAAAGTTATTCAGAGGTTCCTAAGGAAGCTCTGATCATTCATCCCGGCGCAGGCAGGGGTCCAGGGCAAAAAAACCACTGGATTCCCGTCTGCGCGGGAATGACGGAAAAGTACCCGGGAATGGTGCGGGACGATGGACTTCTGGGAGTCTGTCAACCTTCGCTGTCGCGATCCGGATGCTGGCCATCCCGGCGCCCGGCATAGTGGCGGGCTGCCTGGCGCAGCAGGGGCAGTTGCCGGTCAAAATTGCGGCAGCCCCTGCACATCAGCGTATGCAGCTTGAGCACCAGCCTTTCCCGCAGACTCAGCCTGCGTTCCTGCTGTTCAGAACTCAGCCGGGTGACGTGTTCACAATTGATCATCTTCTTCATGCTCCCGCTTTGAACCAGTGCATTTCCAGGCAGTCACGCAGGCGCAGGCGCGCCCGGTGCAGCAGAACATGCAGATTGCTCAAGGTCAGTCCGGCACTGGCACAGATTTCCTCACTGTCCAGCTGGACGAATTCCCGCATCATGAATACCTGCGCCTGTTTCGGTGGCAGGTTCTCCAGGCAGGTCTCGAACACCTGCCAGAACTCGGCATTTTCGAAGGCCTGATGGGGGTCGCTCCAGGCCAGTGGGCGATCATCAGGCTGCCAGAATCCATTTCGGTCAAACAGTTCAGACACGGCCTGTTCATCCTCGTCCTCACGCAACAGGTTGCTGGCATAGACCAGGCGCTGACGCTGGCGCAGAATGTCCACGATCTTGTTTTTGAGAATGGCGAACACCCAGGTCTTGAAGGCTGCCCGGCCGGCAAATTCAGAGACATTGTTCATGGCACTGATCAGAGCGTCCTGTACGGCATCTTCGGCAAGGTGGGGATCCGTCAGTTGCAGCGTCGCGAACTTCAGCATCTGCTCCCGCAGACTGCTGGTATAGGCCGTGTCGGCAATGACGTCGGTGCCGGCTGTCTCCCCCACGCTGTCACGGTTCATGATGTTTTCCCGGCCTGTGCCCGCAAACCGGCGCTGAAAAATTCCGGCAGACTCAAGAGCCAGACTCCCGTAAAGCCCCCACTGCCCGGCTGTTGTGCGTCCCTTGCTGACGCATGAAGCGCCGGTCGATCCCGTCCTTCCACTGCCATACCCATTCCCCTTGTGCCGTGAACCGCCCCCAGGAGGCAATCGCGTGACGCGGCCCGGTGGCAAGCAAATACAGCGAACGAGCGCGCGGCCGGAAGGGTTTTAACATTCTACCCTGCACGCTGGCAACCAGATTGTGCGCCAGCACCGGACCGGCACGCACCGCATGCACCCCCGAGCGTGCCAGTTTGACATCACTGCGGGAACAGACATCGCCGGCGGCAAAGACCTCCGGATGGGAAACACTGCGCTGAAATCTGTCGACGGCGATGAAACCTGCGTCGTCAAGGTCCAAATGTGAAAGCTGCAACCAGACTGGCGCACTGGCTCCGGTGGCGGCAATCACAACGTCGCTCTGCAGAATCTGCCCGTTATCCAGCAAGACGCCTTCGGCACAACCCACTGCCTGCCCCCGGCACACCTGCACGCCACGGGTCTGCAAGACAGCCTGAACATTCGCCACGACGGCAGCGGCATGTCCCGGCAGAATGCCCTCGCGTGCGGCCACCAATGTGACATCACCACCCAGCGGAGCCAGCGCATGCTGAGCTGCCAGGGCCAGTTCCACGCCAGCTGCACCAGCACCCACCACCACCAGATGATAGGCCGCAGCAAGCCGGGCCTGTTCCAGAATTCGGGTCCAGCGCTGCACGAAGCCTTCGATGGGCCGCACCGTCAGCAAGCGATCACCGAGCAGGGCCAACCAGCTGCTGGAGGTCTCACTGCCCACGTCCAGCGACAGAAAATCATAGGGTGCAGTCTTGCCGTCGGACAGCACCACACAGTGACGGCGCGCATCCATGCCCGAAATTTCATCAACCACCAGACGGACTCCGGCGGCACTGGCCAGTGGCCGAAGATCGATATGGCAAGCTTCGAGCGGGTAATGCCCGGCCATCCAACCCGGCAGCATGCCGGAATAAATGGAATGCGTGTTCCTGGAAATCAACACCACATCCAGTTCACGGACAGGCTTGCGCGCCAGGTCGTGCAATACCGCAAGCTGGGCATGGCCGCCACCTACCAGCAGCAGGCGTTTCATTGCCACCCTGCCTGCATCAAGGCCACACCGAAAGTCCTCTTGCCTGTAAAACCCGCTACGCTCATCATGCTTCACTGTGTCCTGTGGAATGCTGCATAGTCGTTCCGTGAGAAGCTTTTCTTACAGACAAAACTTAGCAACAGGCTTTCAGGAGACGGCCAGGCTTACTTTTCATCCCACAGGTTTTCAGGTGTATTGGGTCCCTTCCAGGTGGCGCCGGTGACAAAACGGTAGTGACAATCGAGCGCATTTATTTGTGCCATTTCAGCCTCTGTGAGTTCAATTTCGGCAGCCTCAAGATTCTGATGCAGGCGCTGTGGATTGACGGACTTGGGAATCACAGCCGTTCCCCGCTTGACCGCCCAGGCCAGCAGAATCTGGGCGGGTGTCCGTTTGCGCTCGGCGGCGATCGCCTTGATCACCGTCAGTTCCATCAGCTGCGGTTCATGTTCGGCCTTGAAGGAGGCCGGTCGATCACCTGAACCCAGGGGCGAATAGGCTGTCATCAATATGCCATTGTCAACACAGAAATCCCGCAAGCCCTGTTGACTCAGCAGGGGATGCATCTCCACCTGGTTCATTTCTGGTTTGATGTGGCCGGCATCGATCAGGTGTCGGCATTTGCGGGCACTGAAATTGGAAACGCCAATGTGCCGCACCAGGCCTTCATGCACGCAGGCTTCCATGGCGCTCCAGGTTTCCCTGAGGGGCACCTCTGCCAGACTGAGATAGCCTGCATCACTCTGTGGAAATCCAGCGCCGGACTTGAACACCACCGGCCAGTGAATGAGATAGAGATTCAAATGGTCCAGTTGCAAATCGTGCAGACTGCGCAGCAGCGCCGGCCGCACATCCTCCTGCCGGTGCGCATCATTCCAGAGTTTGGAGGTAATCCAGAGCTCGTCGCGGCTGACATCCCCAGCGGCCATGGCATCGGCAAGAGCCTGGCCGATTTCTGCTTCATTGCCGTAAACGGTGGCACAGTCGATATGCCGGTAGCCCAGACGCAGCGCGGTACGGACCGCCTCGTAAACTTCCCCCGGTCCTGCTTTCCAGGTTCCCAGACCCAGTATCGGCATCTGGTCACCATTGGCATATTGAAGATTCTTCATAAGTATTTCTCAGGCATTGCAAAAAGACACTCGAGTATAAAACAAATAGACAAGACAGGCATTTTCGCCGTGCATGCCACTGCTTGCCGGGATGCACCCGGGGGAGCCCGGCAGGGAACCAGCAAAAACAATATGGAAATTTCCGGACAAAAAACCGATCTCCTGTACCATGCAGTCAGTGTTTTTCAACGAACGCCAACAATTCGTCATCCTGTTCATCCGGCATTCAGGATGAACATGTCAGATTCACACTATCGCTCCGCGAATGGATGCCTACCATGAAAAAATTGATCAAAATCACCGCCGCCTTCATCGTGCTGGTTTTTACCGTGGGCTTTGCCGCCATCATCTACGTGCTGACACTGGACCCCAATGACCACAAGGACTGGATCGCGCAAAAATTCCAGGCGTCGACAGGCCGCCATCTCACGCTGGCCGGCGATATTGCGCTGACCTTCTATCCCTGGCTGGGACTGAGTCTGAATGATATCAGCGTTGGCAATGCCCCGGACTTCGGCCCGGAACCCTTCTTCCATGCCGACCTCGCGGACATCAGAATCAAGCTGCTGCCCTTGCTGCAGGAACGCTATGAAATAGACACTGTGCGGCTCCATGGCGCCAAGATCAACCTGGCCGTCAACGCCCAGGGTGTGAGCAACTGGGCCGACCTGCTCGGGGAGCCCGTTCCAGAAACAGAGAGTAAGTCACTGCAACTGGACAAGCTGGTGCTGGGCGGGGTGGATATTCGTGAGGCCAGCCTGACCTGGGATGACCGCGCCACCGACGTCCGCTACGCTCTCAGCCATTTCAACGCCAGTACCGGCGAGTTGGTTTACGGGGAGCCCATCGCGCTGAATCTCAGTCTGGATGCCACCGCCTCCAGGCCGCAACTGTCGAGCCGGATGACGGTGACCGGCTCACTGGCCTACGATCTCGACAAGGCCCGTTATGACCTGGACCCCTTGAGCCTGGACATGAGTCTGAGTGGTCCCAGAGTGCCTGAAGGCACGGCGCAGATCAATCTGACAACCGGGATCAAGCTCGATCTGAAGGAGGACACACTGACGATTCCTGCCCTGGAATTGAATGCTTTGGACACCCATCTGACAGCCAGTGTCAGCGGCCATCGGGTGCAGACGGGCACCCCTGCCTGGCAGACCAGCCTGGACCTGAACGGCGAAGATCTGGCCCTGTTGTTCCAGATTGCCGACATTGAACCCCTGGCCACCCAGCTGGCGACGCTGAGTGACCGCGCCTTTACGCTGTCCACCCGCGTGGAGGCGGACATGCGCAGCGGCACTATCACGGTATCCACGCTCGACGGCCGCCTGCTCGGCGCCAATGTCCGGGGTGATTTCGTTGCCAGCAACATACAGTCCGAGACGCCCTCGGTACGGGGGCAGCTCAATGCCTCAGGCCCCGACCTGCCCACGCTGGTGGAAGTGCTGGGACAGATTCAGGGTGGCCGGGACTCAGCCCTGAGTGACGCCGGGCGCCAGCTGCGCAGCGTTCCCGACAAGAGCTTTGCCCTGAACACCGATTTCAATGCCGACATGGGCAGCGGCAATATCACGGTATCCACACTCGACATCCGCCTGCTGGGTGCCGCCATCCAGGGTGACCTGCTGGCCAGCAGGGTACAAAGCGAGACACCGGCCCTGCGTGGTACGCTCAAGGCTTCCGGACCCGACCTGCCCCTGTTGCTGCAGATCGGCGGCCAGGTCAGCGGCGGCACCGAGTCAGCCCTCAAACAGTATGGCAGCCAACTGCGCAGCGGCGTCAGCAACCGGGCCTTTAGCATCGATGCCCAGTTTGATGCCGACCTGCAAAACGGCAACATCGAGGTGCCGGTACTCGGTGCGAACATGCTGGGTTTCCGGCTCGAGGGCCAACTCAGCACCCGCAACATGCAGAACGATGATGGTACCTTGAAGGGTTCGCTCGATCTCCGCGGCGACAACCTGGGTCAGGTACTCAAAGCCCTGGACCAGGCCGACCTGGCAGACGTGGTGCAGTCCATGAACCTGAGTCTGGTCGCCATTGGCGACCGCAGCGATCTGCGCATCAGCCCCTTGAACCTGGCGCTGGTCCTGGCCGGACCCCGGATTCCCAACTCCCCGGCCACCGTGTCGCTGCAGGCCGACACCCTGCTCAACCTGAACCAGGAAAGCCTTGATCTCGACGCCTTCACGCTCAAAGGCCTGGGACTGGATGTGAACGGCAAGGTGGCTGCCAGCAACATCTTTGACGGTCCGGCGCTCAGTGGCGAACTCAGCATTGCCAGTTTCAATCCGCGCCGTCTGTTGCAACAACTGAACCAGCCCCTGCCGGAAACCGCCGACAAGACCGTATTCCAGAGTCTGGCCCTGAGCACCGCATTCAGTGGGTCTTTCGCTGCTGCGGCCGAGCAGTTGGATCTCAGCAAGCTGGCGCTGACGCTGGACCAGAGCAGGTTTCAGGGTTCGTTGTCGGTCAGAGGCTTCGAACAACCCGCTGTCGAATTCAGTCTGGCGGTCGACCAGATCGATGCCGATCGCTACCTGGCACCGGAAACCCAGACCAGTACGAGTGCCGCTCCCAGCACAGAAATTCCCGTGGCAATGCTGCGGGACCTGAACCTCAAGGGCCAGCTCAGCGCGGGTCAACTGACCTTCTCGCAATTGCATCTGGCGGATCTCTCCCTTGACATCGATGCCAACAAGGGTGTGCTGGCCCTGGTACCCCGCGCCAGCCTCTACGAAGGCAGCTATAGCGGCAAGCTCAGTCTGGATGTCAGCGGCAACACGCCGCTGGCCACCATCCAGTCCAGCCTCAGCACCGTTGCGCTGGGACCGCTGCTGACCGATTTCATGGATGCCTCCTATGTCAGCGGCAAGGGCAACATCGAGCTGGCCCTGAACAGCAGCGGCGCCGACGCCGATGCCCTGAAACGTGGCCTCAACGGCAGTGGCCGTATTGCGCTGGAAGATGGTGTGCTGAGTGGAGTGGATGTGGGCGGCGTGCTGGCCCAGGTCGAAACCATGATCAAAAGCAAAAGGCTGCTGGACATTCAGCGCGGCCAAGAGACCGCCTTTGACACCTTCTCCAGCACCCTTGCCATCACCGACGGCGTCATCAGCACCCGCGACCTTGCCATTACTGCCCCCGGTTTCGGGGTAAGCGGCCAGGGCACGCTGCTCGACCTGAACGACGACAGCCTCAACTTCAGTCTGGTGACCCGCGTGGATCAGGGAACCGCCACCCAGGACAGCGAAGAATATGATATCGGTGGCTACAGTCTGCCCATTCTGTGTACCGGCGCCATCAGCTCACCCAGCTGCCTGCCCGACGCCGGAGAGATCATCCGGGTCGCCGTATCAGGTGCCGTACAGCAGCGCTTGGGCAATTTGCTGAACCGGGCGCTGGGAGGAGGCTCGCAGACACCCGCCGAAACGCCTGCGAC
>JAVVEZ010000121.1:0-7801 GCA_032250895.1 Pseudomonadales bacterium
GGTCCAGGCGGCATTGGAGCCGACCAGCACCAGCAGATCACAGCACTCCAGATCCTCATAGCAGCAGGGCACGGCATCCGCCCCGAAGGCACGCTTGTAGGAGCTCACTGCCGAGGCCATGCAAAGACGGGAATTGGTATCGACGTTGCCGGAACCGATGAAACCCTTCATCAGTTTGTTGGCCACATAATAGTCTTCGGTCAGTAATTGACCGGACAGATAAAAAGCGACGGCGTCGGGGCCGTGGCGCCGGATGACGTCGCGGAAACCAGCCGCAACCACATCCAGGGCCGTATTCCAGTCGCTGCGGCAGCCCTTGATCTTCGGATGCAGCAGACGCCCCTGATGACCCAGGGTTTCGTGCAGGGCGGCACCCTTGCCGCACAGCCGGCCGTGATTGGCCGGGTGTCCGGCCAGACCGCTGACGGTTTTTAAGCGCGGTTCCGGGGAAGCGGCCATTTGCTCCAGGCTGGCATTGATTCCGCAACCGACGCCGCAATAGGGGCAGGTCGTGTGGATGTCCTGAAACGTCCTGTTCCGGACCTTTTCAGTAATGGGCTCCGATATGAGGCCGAAATTCATCTTGGTGCCTGCAGGCTGACAAGTACCTTGTCGCCCTCGATGCGGGTTTGAAAGACCGGCACCGTGACCGCCGGTTCTTCCAGACACTGGCCACTGCGCAGCTTGAAGTGCTGTTTATACAGGGGCGAGGCGACGACCAGTTCGCCATCGAGGTCGCCGACGATGCCGCGGGAAAGCACATTGGCCTTGCCAAGGGGATCCCAGTTGCCCAGGGCATAGAGCTGGGGTTCCTCGTCCGGCAGATAAAACAGCGCCACCTGCACGTCGGCAACCAATGCACAGACACCGGCATTGGCGCGCAGGCAATGTTTTGGAATGATCACTGTCAGGGCGGAACGGTCTTTACAGGGCATGGCTGGCCTCTTCCTTTTTCTTGCTGTGCCTGGGTTGCGTCGGCACCGCCCGCTCGTCCGGGCGTGCCGGACGGGGCTGGCCGCGCTCCTGCACGAACAGCACATTGGCGTCGTCTTCCAGAGAGTTGATGAACTGGCGGAAGCGCCGGCGTTTTTCCGGATCTTCCAGGCTGGTCTTCCATTCGCACTGGTAGCTGCCGACCAGCCGGGCCATCTGCCGGTCGAGTTCGGCGCACAGTCCCAGTTTGTCATCGATGATCACGCTGCGCAGGTAGTCCAGCCCACCGTCCAGGTTTTCCAGCCATACCGAGGTGCGCTGCAGGCGGTCGGCGGTATTGATGTAAAACATCAGGAAGCGGTCGATGGTGCGGATCAGCGTGGCCTCGTCGAGGTCGGTGGCAAAGAGCTCGGCATGCCGCGGTTTCATGCCGCCATTGCCGCCGACATAGAGGTTCCAGCCTTTTTCTGTGGCAATCACGCCAAAGTCCTTGGACTGGGCCTCGGCACATTCGCGGGTACAGCCTGACACGGCTGATTTGAGTTTGTGGGGGGAACGAATGCCCTTGTAGCGGTTTTCGATCCGGATCGCCATGCCGACGCTGTCCTGCACGCCATAGCGGCACCAGGTGCTGCCGACGCAGGATTTCACGGTGCGCAGTGCCTTGCCATAGGCATGGCCGGTTTCAAAACCGGCAGCCACCAGCGTTTCCCAGATGTCCGGCAACTGGTTGAGGCGGGCGCCAAACAGATCGATGCGCTGGCCCCCGGTGATCTTGGTATAGAGTTCGTATTTTTTGGCGACCTGGGCGATCACCAGCAGTTTGTCGGCGCTGATTTCGCCACCGGGGATACGTGGCACCACCGAGTAGGTGCCATCCTTCTGCATGTTGGCGAGAAAGGTATCGTTGGTGTCCTGCAGCGCGGCGTGTTCCTGCGCGAGGATGTAGTCGTTCCACAGCGAGGCCAGAATGGAGGCCACGGCCGGTTTGCAGATATCGCAGCCGCGGCCGCGGCCGTGGGCTTGCAGCAGCTGTGCAAAGGAGCGGATCTGTTCCACCTTGACCAGATGAAACAGCTCCTGGCGGGAAAAGGCAAAGTGTTCGCACAGATGATTGTCGACGCTCACGCCACGCTCTGCCAGCACCTGTTGCAATGTGCTCTTCAGCAGCGCGGCGCAGCCACCGCAGCCGGTGCTGGCACCGGTGGCAGACTTGAGGTCGGCAATTGTGCTGCAGCCGCCATCGATGGCCTTGATCAATGCGCCCCTGGTGACATTGAGACAGGAACAAATGGTGGCCCCGGGCGGCAGCTGCATGCCGCCCAGCGCGGCTTGGGTACCGGCGTCCGACGGCAGGATGATGGCTTCCGGATTGTCCGGCAGCTCCATGTCGTTGAGGTAGTATTGCAGCAGGCTGTCGTAGTCACTGCAATCACCGACCAGCACGGCGCCGCGCAGTTTCCTGCTGTCGGCGCTCAGTACCAGTTTTTTGTATACCCGGTCACGATCATTGGCGTAGACCAGACTCACGGCCTGCCCGGTGGCACTGCCATGGGCGTCGCCGATGGAACCGACGTCGATGCCCAGCAGTTTCAGTTTGGTGCTCATGTCGGCGCCTTCGAAAGGGAAGGCCTCCGTCCCCAACTGGCTTAGAGCCGCATCGGCCATGCGATAGCCGGGGGCCACCAGGCCATGGATTTTGCCATGGGCCAGCGCACATTCGCCGATTGCGCTGATATTGGAATCACTGGTACGGCAATGGGTGTCGACCACGATGCCGCCACGTTCACCCACGTCCAGACCGGCGGCGCGCGCCAATTCGTCATGAGGGCGGATGCCGGCGGAAAATACGATCAGGTCGGTTTCCAGTTCACTGTCATCGGCAAAGCTCATGCGCAGACGGTGGCTTGTTCCCACAGAAATTTTCCGGGTGGCCTTGCTGGTGTGGACGCTGACGCCGATGGCTTCGATCATCTGTCGCAGCATGGTGCTGCCACCGGGGTCCAGCTGCACGCCCATCAGGCCGGGGGCAAACTCCACCACATGGGTATCGAGGCCGAGATTTTTCAGGGCATTGGCGCATTCCAGCCCGAGCAGGCCACCACCAATGACCACACCCCGGCGTGCAGCTTTTGCATGGGCTCTGATGGCGCCCAGGTCGTCGATGGTGCGATAGCTCAGGCAACCCGGCAGGTCATTGCCGGGAATGGGGGGAACAAAGGCATAGGAACCCGTGGCCAGCACCAGTTTGTCGTAGTGGAAGCGTCTGCCCAGCCTTGTCGTGACCGTCCTGTGTTCACGATCGATCGCTGTCACCGGATCCCCGAAATGGGCGTCAATGCCCAATTGCCGGTAATGTTCACGGCTGGTGAGACTCAGCTCTTCCGGGTTCCTGCCCTTGAACACTTCCGACAAATGCACCCGGTCATAGGCGGGGCGGGGTTCGCCGCCAAGCACGGTGATATCCCGCTCGGGATATTTCTTTGCCAGTCGTTCCACAAAATAGTGGCCGACCATGCCATTGCCGACCACGATGATTTTCCGGTTGATCATAATGAGCTCCGTTGATGCCTGGATTCAGGCCGCACGTTTCTGTTTGGCATACAGGAATTGCAGAACCTGCTGCCGGGCGTGAATGAAAGCCGCATCTTCAGCCAGTGCCAGCCGGTCACGGGGGCGCGGCAGGCTGACAGCGAGAATTTCTCCAATGGTGGCAGCCGGGCCATTGCTCATCATCACGATGCGATCCGACAGCAGCACGGCTTCGTCGACATCGTGGGTAATCAGAATCACCGTGGTGCCCAGATCGTGGTGGATCTGCATCAGCGAGTCTTGCAGGTGGGCGCGGGTCAGGGCGTCCAGGGCGCCGAACGGTTCATCCATCAGCAGCACCTTGGGCTGCATGGCCAGGCAGCGGGCTATGCCCACCCGTTGTTTCATGCCACCGGAGATTTCATGGGGATATTTATCGCTGGCATGATCCATCTGCACCAGTTGCAGGTTGTGCCTGATCCAGGCCGCCATTTCCGCTTTGCTCTTGCGGCCGCGAAACACTTCCTTGACCGCCAGCGCCACATTGTCATAGACGCTGAGCCAGGGCAGCAAGGCGTGGTTCTGAAACACCACCGCACGGTCGGGGCTGGGCGTATTCACTTCCCTGCCTTCCAGAATCACGCCACCTTCCGTGGCCTGGTACAGCCCGGCGATGATGTTGAGCACAGTGGACTTGCCACAGCCGGAGTGACCGATCAGCGAAACAAACTCACCCCTGGCCACTTTCAGGTTCACTTTTTGCAGTGCCCGGAAGGGACCATTTGCGGTTTTGAACTCGATGCCGGTGTCGCTCAATTCAAGATAGTTTTGCATGCTTTGTTACCTCGTTGCAGTTTCAGCGCAGAACACTCTGCTTGTCCCAACTGACCCGGCGTTGCAGCATCAGCATGAGCTTGTCCAGCACAAAACCCAGAATGCCGATCACCAGCACCGCCACCATGATGCGTCCGAGAGAATCGGAACTTCCATTCTGGAATTCATCCCAGATGAATTTGCCGAGACCCGGACTCTGCGCCAGCATTTCAGCGGCGATCAACACCATCCAGCCGGTGGCCAGCGACAGCCGCATGCCGGTAAAAATCATTGGAATGGCAGCGGGCAGCACGATTTTCTGCACATGGCGCAGCGCGGGCAGACGGATGACGCGGCTGACATTGATCAGATCCCTGTCCACCCCGGCAACACCGACGATGGTGTTGATCACCGTCGGCCACAGGCAGCACAGTGCGACCGTGATGCCGGAGGTGATGAAGGATTTGCTGAGCATCGGGCTCTCGCTGACATACAGCGCACTGACCACCATGGTGACCAGGGGCAGCCAGGCCAGCGGCGAAACCGGTTTGAAGATCTGGATGACGGGATTGAAGGCGCTGTAAAAGCTCTGGCTGAGACCACAGAGGATGCCCAGCGGGATGGCAATCAGCATGGCGATGCCAAAACCAAAGGCCACCGTAAACAGGCTGGTACGAATCTGCTCGATGAAAACGGGTCTGCCGGTATAGGGCCGGATCCGCACATCGGCAGTGGGGTCCTGCGCCAGCATCTCGGCATTGCGTGCTTCCTGGCGCGCGAAGAAGGCCTCCTTGCGTGCCATTTCACGCAGGTGTTCCTGTTTCAGGTTCAGCACCTGCTGCCATACCTGGACCGGTCCGGGAAACTGCCCCAACGAGGTTTCTATGTTGCCGGCGGTGTTCTGCCACAGCAGCAGAAATACCCCGATGCCCACCAGCGCCAGGCTCCAGGCCCGTGCGATGCGGCTGAGCCCGGCGCTGTCGCCAACGAGTTTGAGCCAGGCTTGGGGCAGGAAACGCCTGGCTTTGCCATCCGGTGTACCCAGGGTGGCGGCAGGGCCCGGGTCTTCGGCGCAGGGAGTTGATGCGTCGACCGGAGTGGCGACGGGGCCGTTTCCGTGCTCCTGTTCATCAAGATTGCTGCGCTCGGGCAGGGCGTATTCAAAGAACTTCATCTTTCAGTCCTATGGTGAGTGATTTCAGGTAGGCGTTGGGTTTGCTGCCGTCATAGCTGACGCCATCGATGAATTCGGTCTGGACGGGTTTGAAACCTGTTTCGGTATCAAAATCCGGAAAATCCGACGCACTCATCAGGCCTTCCGCCATCAGGGCTTCTGCGGCCTGCCGGTAAATCTCCGGTTTGTAGACGCGCCTGGCGATGTCCTTGTACCAGTCGTCACTCTTTGGCTGTGCAATCTGGCCCCAGCGCCGCATCTGGGTCAGGTACCAGATGGCGTCGGAGTAATAGGGATAGGTGGCGTGGTGGCGGAAAAACACGTTGAAGTCCGGCACCTGCCGGATATCTCCCTTTGCGTATTCAAAGGTGCCGGTCATGGAATTGGCGATCACCTCGTAATCCGCACCCACGTATTCGCTGCGGGCCAGGATGCGTGCCGCTTCCTGGCGGTGGGCATTGTCGTTTTCGTCCAGCCATTTGCCGGCCCTGAGCATGGCCTTGACGATGCGCACCGTGGTGTTGGGATACTGCTCGGTAAAGGCCTGAGTCATGCCAAAGACTTTTTCCGGGTTGTTGTGCCAGATTTCGTCATCGGTGATCAGGGGTACGCCGATGCCCTTGAAGATGGCCTGCTGGTTCCAGGGTTCACCTACGCTGTAACCATGGATGGTGCCGGCTTCCAGTGTGGCCGGCATTTGCGGGGGCGGGGTGACGGACAGCAGTACCTCCGCATTCAGCGTGCCGGAGGTATCGCCCTTGTGGGGCGCGTAATAGCCGGGGTGGATGCCCCCGGCCGCCAGCCAGTAACGCAGTTCGTAGTTATGGGTGGAAACCGGAAACACCATGGCCATGTTGAAGGGCAGGCCGCGGGCCCGGTAACTGTCGACGACGGGCTTGAGGTAGTCGGCCTTGATGACGGGTTTCATCTTGCCGTGGGTATCGGGAATATAAGGCTGCATCTGCTGCCAGATTTCATTGGAGACCGTAATGCCGTTGCCATTGAGGTCCATGCTCAGCGGTGTGACGATGGCTGCCTCGGTGCCATAGCCGAGAGTTGCGGCCAGGGGCTGACCGGCCAGCATATGGGCACCATCGAGCTGGCCATCGATGACCCCGTCCAGCAGCACCTTCCAGTTGGCCTGGGGCACCAGGGTGACATAGAGTCCTTCGTCTTCGAAAAAGCCTTTTTCGTAGGCAATGGCCAGCGGTGCCATGTCGGTCAGTTTGATGAAGCCGAAGACCAGTTCGTCCTTTTCCGGGAAGCCGGTCTGGGCACAGAGGCTGGTGGCCAGCAACAGGGCGCTGCTGCAGCCGGCCACCAGTCGAACGATGTTGGAGTTCAGTATCTTGCGGACTGCCATAGGATCTCCTTGCCTGCCTTGGTGGAACAAAAATTAAAAAACCAAAAAAAAGCCCACGCGTTGCGGTGCAACAGCGTGGGCATCATTACCCATGGTTCAGCCAGACAGGGGGGGGCTGCTGAACCAGTGAATACAGTAATCAGTAAAGAGGAGGACAAAGGAATTACTGATTACCTGCTTGTAGTACTGCATTAGTTGTGCCAGCTTTGACGAATGTGCAGATTCTTGGTGATTGATTTAAATAAGTTATTGAAAAACAATAAATTAATATTTATGGGTGACTGCTGTGATGCAAGACCGCTGCGATGTCGAGAAGATGCGCGCTTTGCGGTCTGCGTGCCGTTTTGGCGCTGAAATGCATCGGCTGCACTGTGTTGAGGCAATTCGTGTTGAGGCAATTCGTGTTGACGCAATTCGTTGCTGTCATTCAAAGCAGCATCCGGTCGGGGCCCAGCAGCAGTCCTTCTTCAAAATACCAGGGGCTGTCGTGCCGGTTCTCGGTTTTGAAATCCTGGCTGGGGCTGGCGATTCCCAGGGCGCGCGCCGCTTCCCGGTACAGGTCGGTGCGCCAGATGCTCTGCACCAGGGTGCTGCGCTGCTCGGTACTGATCGCTTTGCCGATCAGGGCACTGGTCTGCTGCACCATCCATTGTGCCTGTGAACGCCAGGGAAAGCCGGCCTGATGGCGCCCGAAGACATGGAAGTCGGGCAGTGATACCGGCGCCGTGCCCTTGCTGAAACAGTAGTTGCCGCTCAGGGAGGGCAGCAGCCGGTTCACCGGCAGGTTCAGGTAGCCGGGCGCACTCATGATGTCGGCAATCCGTAGCCGCTGTGCCGGGTCGCCGAGCTGATGGCAGGCTTCCATCAAGGCCATCCGCAGGCGCAGATGGGTGGCGGGATGCTGCTGGTGCCAGTGGGCGGTGACGCCGAGGATCTTTTCCGGGGCATTGTTCCAGATCTGATAGCCGCTGCTGACCACCGAGCCG
>JAVVEZ010000027.1:0-39419 GCA_032250895.1 Pseudomonadales bacterium
CTGCCAAGCTCGACATATGTGGGAACATCAGAGCCTCGAATGACCATGATACGGACATTTTCAAGATTACTGCTGAATATCAGCTTGCGGCTGCTGCTGATATCTTCAGCCGGAATGATTCCGGCAGCTTCCAGCAATGGCAGCACTTCTTCCATGATGCGCCCCTTGGTCAGCGCAATGACCAGTTCTTGATCTGACATAGTTTCCTCAGGATGGCAGGCGCCGGATTATCGCCCCGAGCGACTGGAGCTTTTCTTCGATACACTCATAGCCACGGTCAATATGATAAATCCGATCAACGATGGTCTGATTTTCCGATACCAGCCCGGCAATGATCAGACTTGCCGAAGCTCTCAGATCCGTTGCCATGACCGGCGCCCCCTTCAGCACGGCGACACCTCTTACAATGACTGTGTTCCCTTCCACCTTCATCTCGGCGCCCATCCGGTTCATTTCATGAACATGCATGAAGCGGTTTTCAAACACCGTTTCGGTGATGGAACCCGTCCCGTCTGCAATGGCATTCAAGGCTGTGAACTGCGCCTGCATATCGGTCGGAAATGCAGGATAGGGCGCCGTGGTCAGGGACACTGCCCTGGGTCGCCTGCCATGCATGTCCAGAGATATCCAGTCATCACCAATGTCTATCTGGGCACCGGCCTCTTCCAGCTTGCTCAGTACCGATTCCAGAATATCCGGGCGGGTATCCTTGACCTTGATGGAACCACGGGTAGCCGCCACGGCAATCAGATAGGTGCCGGTTTCAATTCGATCCGGCATTACCGAGTAAGTACAACCGTGCAATTTTTCCACACCGGTAATGACGATGGTATCCGTCCCGGCCCCTTTGATATCGGCGCCCATGGCCTGCAGGCAATAGGCCAGATCGACCACTTCCGGCTCTCTGGCAGCATTCTCGATAATCGTCGTCCCCTTCGCCAGGGTGGCGGCCATCATGATGTTTTCAGTCCCGGTCACGGTCACGACATCCATGAAAATATGCGCGCCCTTGAGCCGGCCATTCGACCGGGCCCTGATATAGCCATCGTCAACGGAAATATCTGCCCCCATCTTTTTCAACGCGGCCAGATGCAGGTTCACCGGCCTGCTGCCAATGGCACAGCCACCGGGAAGTGCGACCTCCGCCTGACCGTAATGCGACAGCATCGGACCCAGCACCAGGATGGAAGCCCGCATGGTTTTGACCAGATCGTAGGGCGCACTGAAGTGCTTGATCGTGCTGCTGTTGATTTCAACGCCCAGCTTTTCCCCAACCACCGACTCCACGCCCATGCAGCCAAGCAGTTCCAGCATGGTGGTAATGTCATACAGATGGGGCAGGTTGTTGATTTTAAGGAGATCGTCTGTGAGCAGACTTGCGGCCAGGATGGGCAAGGCCGAGTTTTTGGCTCCGGCAATACGAATCTCGCCCTTGAGCTGGATGCCGCCCTGTATCAATAATTTATCCACATTACTCCCTCGAGGCAGCGCTCAATTTTCAGCAGCCTCTGCCCGGGTCTGAAGCTGCATGCTCACCGCATGTATGGAGCCGCTGGATATATACGGCTGCAACAGCCGGTAAATGGCCTGCTGGCGTTTTACCGCGCCCAGCCCTTCAAAAAAATCAGATACGACACTGACCTGGTATTTGCCATCCATGCCCTGGACCCTTACCCTGGCATCCTTTATCGCATCTGCTATCAGCTGTTCCACTTCTGTTTCCACATTCACCGCCATCTTGCTTACTGATGATTAACCGGCCTCCTGCCTGACAAAGAGCACCTTTGCCCACCCGGGGAGCAGCAAGGCTTTATCCACAGGAACCCTGATTTGATCCCTCTCACAGCGCGCTATATTACCGCACCTGGACACATTACCCCAGCACATTAAGCCCGGCATTGTTGCGAATGGAGCCTGGCGGACTCCCTGATTCCCTGTTTTTGTGGTAGCGCCCCGTTCGGGCAGGATTCGTCCGTCCGCAGTGGCAAACCCGGCCGTTTCAGCGGAAGTATTCTATTGCCGGCGTATTTGCCCTATACTCGCAGCCTTTTACATACACAATAACTGCCGCCATTCTTTACGTTCATAGAATCAACAAGTCATGATTGGTAACCGTGCGTTTATCAAGAGCGCCTTACGTACCATCGAGGTGGAGCGCAACGCCGTTGAAAAACTCAGTTGCCGCATCGGTGACAGCTTTTGCAGAGCCTGTGAACTGATTCTGCAATGCCACGGCAGGGCCGTGGTGATGGGTATAGGAAAATCAGGGCACATCGCCAACAAGATTGCCGCGACACTGGCCAGTACCGGCACGCCCGCGCAATTTGTACATGCTGCCGAAGCCAGTCACGGCGATATCGGCATGGTGACGAACAAGGATATCGTCATCGCCATTTCCTATTCCGGCACCACCGCCGAATTTCTTGATATCCTGCCTGTACTCCAACGCAAGGGCATCGCGTTGATCAGCATTACCGGCAATCCGGCGTCGATGCTGGCACAGAGCGCCACCATCAACCTCGATGCCAGCGTGGATGAAGAAGCCTGCCCCTTGGGACTGGCTCCCACCACCAGCACCACAGTGGCTCTGGTCCTGGGTGATGCCCTGGCGCTGGCACTGCTGGAAGCCCGGGGCTTTACTGCGGACGATTTTGCCTTTTCTCACCCTGGCGGCAATCTCGGACGCCGCCTGCTGATGAAAGTCAGCGACCTCATGCACACCGGCAGCGCCATTCCCAGGGTGAACGAAGACACCAGCATCAGTCAGTGCCTGCTGGAAATGACCGAAAAGAAACTGGGCATGACCACGATCAACAATCAGGCCGGTGAACTGATCGGCGTTTTTACCGATGGCGACCTGCGCCGCTATCTGGACAAGGGCCTGGATATCCACAGTACCCCGGTCAGCCGCATCATGACCGGAAAATACAAATCCATTCCGGCAAACGCACTGGCGTCTGCCGCGGCCAAGGTCATGCAGGACCATGAAATCTATGGGCTTGTCGTGCTGGACCGGGAACAGAAGCTGGCGGGCATTGTCACCATGCATGATCTGTTGAAAGCCAATGTTGTCTGAAGCGGCGAACAGCCTGTCGGCTGAGAACAAGGTCGTGCCGGGCCCGGACATCATCGAAAAAGCCCGACAGGTACGACTGCTGATCCTGGATGTGGACGGCGTATTGACGGATGGAAAACTGTATTATTCTGCTCACGGTGATGAATTCCGGGCCTTCAGCACGCTGGATGGCCAAGGCATCAAATTATTGCAGGACACGGGTGTCAAAGTAGGCATCATCTCGGGCAGAGAGTCCAAACTGGTGAAAAGACGGGCGGAAAATCTGGGTATTGCCATTCTCTTCCAGGGCTGCGAAAACAAGCTGGCGGTACTTGATGAAATTCTGCAATCCCACGGCCTCACGTATGCGCAAAGTGCCTATATGGGCGATGACCTGCCGGACCTGGCCTGCATTCGCCGGGTGGGTCTTGGCGTGGCGGTGGCCAATGCCCATACCCTCATCCGGCAGCACGCCCACTATGCAACGGCCCTCCCGGGAGGGAATGGCGCAGTAAGAGAAATGTGTGATCTCATCCTGCAGGCCCAGAATACCTATGAAGATGCCATTAAACGCTTCCTTTAGGACACCGGTATTATGCGTTTCAACCTGATCGCCGCCGCCCTCATGCTTGCGCTGCTGTTCTATCTCTTCTACAGCGCCACCGAGGACGAACCCGGCACCCTGAGTGTCAATGAGTTGCTGCTGGCCGACTACGACTACTTTATGGTTGATGTCGACAGCACCCATTTCAAGCTGGATGGCAAGGCCGAATACCGCCTCCGGGCCGAACGCTTCACCCACTATCCCGACCCCGGCTACACCGATGTCAACGCGCCCAGGCTGGAAATTTACCAGGATACCGGAAACCCCTGGTTTATTAGCGCCGACAATGGCAGGATTGAAACCGACCTGGCGCTGGAGCAGGAAAAGGTCGAGCTCGATGGCAATGTCGTCATTCACCGTATCGATAACCGGGGTGAGGCATTGAATGTTTATACAGAATCACTGACCATCTACCCCGATCTGAAAAATGTCACAACCTCCTATCCGGTCAGAATAACGGCGGGTACGGGTGAAATAACCAGTACCGGAATGACTGCCGACCTGAATTCGAATAGGGTCCAGCTCCTGGAAAACGTGAGAGGACGCTATGAATAAATTTTTGGAAAAAACCACCAGACTCGGTTTGCCTTCGGCTCTGGCTGCGGTTTTTGTTGCAATCTTCACCCCGTTTTTTGTCAATCAGGCCGGGGCCCTGCCTGATGACAAGAACCAGGACATTATCGTCAACGCCAATTCCAGTGAGGTTTTCCTGGACGAAGGCAAAGTGATCTATCGTGGTCTTCCCCAGCAGCCGGCTGTCGTCACGCAGGGCAGTCGCAAGATCAGCGGCCTGGAAATCATTGTAGAGCGCAGCGAAGGCGAGATTCGCCGGATAACGGTCAGTGGCACACCCGCCCATTTCCAGCAGCAACCCGAAATTGACAAGGGCATCATCTATGCGGAGGGCGAGACCATTCTGTACGAAGAAGACAAGCAGCTGCTGACTGTCAATGAATCCGCCCGTCTGATCCAGGAAGGCAACACCCTCAGTGGTTACCGCATCGAATACAATTTTGAAGCCAAGACGGCCAGAGCCATGAGCAGGAACAGCGAGGAACAGGTCAATATGGTTATCCCACCACAACGGCAGGACTGATGAAGACTCTCAAAGCGGTCAATCTGGCCAAAAGTTATAAAGGCAGGCAGGTAGTACGAGACGTCTCACTTCAGGTCAAGTCCGGCCAGATCGTGGGGCTGCTGGGCCCCAACGGCGCGGGAAAAACCACCTCCTTCTACATGATCACCGGCCTCATCAAGGCCGATCAGGGCAGTATCTACATTGACGATCTGGATATTTCCGCAGCACCCATGCACGAGAGGGCCAGAAGGGGGCTGGGCTATCTGCCCCAGGAATCCTCCATTTTCAGGAAGCTTACTGTCAGCGAAAACATCATGGCCATCCTGGAAACCCGCAAGGATCTGGACCCAAAGCAACGGAAGCAGAAACTTGAGGCGCTGCTGGATGAATTCAACATCAACCATATCACTGAGACTCTCGGCATGGCGCTCTCCGGCGGAGAAAGGCGCCGGGTTGAAATAGCCCGGGCCCTGGCCACGGAACCGGCCTTCATGCTGCTGGACGAGCCTTTTGCCGGCGTGGACCCGATTTCAGTCAATGATATCAAGCAAATCATCCGAAAACTCAGCGACCGGGGGATCGGGGTGCTGGTGACAGATCACAATGTCCGGGAAACCCTCGATATCTGTGAAAAAGCCTATATCGTCAATGAAGGCGTGATTCTCGCCGAGGGCGATCCGGTCTCCATCCTCGCCAATCAACAGGTCAGAGAGGTCTATCTTGGTCATCAGTTCAAAATATGATGTTCCGGCACCGGCATGAAATTCTCCATAAATTTGTTAAAATCACCCAGCCATCATGAGCCTCGTGATCCCGCTCTGCTCCGGGATGTCCTTATGCAGCCAAAGCCATGAAATTATCGCTTAACCTCAAACTCGGTCAGCAACTGACGATGACGCCGCAATTGCGGCAGGCGATACGTCTATTGCAGCTTTCCACCATTGACCTGCAGCAGGAAATCCAGGAAGCACTGGAATCCAATCCCATGCTTGAAATTGCCGAGGACGATGGCCCGCTGCCATCTGACGAACCCGGCCACATCAATGCGGAGGCAGACGACACGGGAGACTTCCCGGCATTATCCAATACCGGGTTGCTTCAGGAATCCGAGCAGGGCGACTACGAGGGTCTGTCAGAGCTGGCGACTGAACAAAGCTGGAATGAAAGCCAGGATTTGCCGGTGGATGTGGCAGCAGACAGCAGTTGGGAAGACATTTACAGCGAGACCGTCGCAGGTGGTTCTTTCAATATGGGGGCCGAAGGTGATGACCTTGATTTCGAGTCTCGCAGCAGTGCCAGCGAAACCCTGCAGGACCACCTCAACTGGCAGTTGAATCTCACACCCATGTCCGATGGCGACCGGCTCATCGCCATGGCAATTATCGATGCCATCAATGCCGACGGCATGCTGACGGCCAGTATCGAGTCCATTCATGCCGGACTGATCCGTGAACTGGACATCGACGAAGACGAGGTTCTCGCCATCCTGCACCGCATCCAGCAGTTTGACCCGGTGGGCGTGGGTTATCGGGACTTGCGGGAATGTTTGAGTCTGCAACTGCAACACACGCCTGCGGACCATCCGGGGCTTGATGCGGCCAAAAAGATTGTGGCTGGCTACCTGTCTCAACTGGCCAGCCATGACTATGCCTTCATCATGAAACGCTTGAAGATCAAGGAAGGCGAGTTGAAGCAGGCACTCAAACTCATCCTCAGCCTCAACCCCAAACCCGGTGCCGATATTGCCCACTCAGATACGGCTTACGTCGTGCCGGATGTTTTTGTGTCCAAGGATAACGGGCGCTGGAAGGTCGAACTGAACCCTGATACCGCCCCCCGGATCCGGATCAATGCGGATTATGCGGCACTCGTGCAGCGCAACCAGAACGGCGCCGACAATACCTTCCTGCGCGACAATCTCCAGGAAGCACGCTGGTTCATCAAGAGTCTGCTGAGCCGAAACGAAACGCTGATGAAAGTGGCGCGCAAAATCGTCGAGCATCAGAAAAATTTTCTGGAATATGGCGAAGAAGCCATGAAGCCTCTGGTGCTCCACGATATTGCCGAGGCCGTGGACATGCATGAATCGACGATTTCCCGCGTGACCACCCAGAAATACATGCATACGCCAAGAGGGATATTTGAGCTCAAATACTTTTTTTCCAGTCACGTCAGCACAGAGAGCGGCGGTGAGTGCTCCTCGACGGCGATCCGGGCCATCATCAAGAAGCTGGTAGCCGCGGAAAGCCCCCAGAAGCCCCTGAGCGACAGCAAAATTGCCGACCTGCTGGCCGTGCAAGGCGTTAACGTTGCGCGCAGAACCATCGCGAAATACCGTGAATCCCTGGCCATCGCGCCATCAAATGAACGCAAGCGCCTGCTTTGAATGGGCCGCCGACACCCTGTCCCAACTTCCATAAACAAGAGTAACACGCAACATGCAACTTGAATCCATCCTCAGCCCTGATCTGACCTTTTGCAATGTCCAGGGCGTCAGCAAGAAGAGGCTGATCGAAACCGCCGCCGAATTGATAGGCAGCCATATCGATGTCAGCGCCAATCAGATTTACGATGCCCTCATAGCACGCGAACAGCTCGGCAGTACCGGGCTGGGTGGTGGCATTGCGATACCCCACTGCCGCGTTCCGAAATGCAGGGAAATCACTGGTTGCCTGATAACGCTGGCAGCCGGCATCGATTTTGACGCGATCGATGGCAAACCGGTTGACCTCCTGTTTTTCCTGCTGGTCCCTGAAAATACCCTCGAGGGCCATCTGGAGGTTCTGAAAACGCTGGCCGAACGCTTTACCCGCCCCGAGTATTGTACGCAGCTGAGAGATTCCCAAAGCAACCAGGCACTGTATGAGGCCGCCATTTCCTGAAAAGACAAAAAGAGGGCCTTGAATGAAACTGAGTATCATTAGTGGCCGTTCCGGTTCCGGAAAAAGCACCTGCCTCCATGTGCTCGAGGATCTTGGCTATTACTGTGTTGACAATATTCCAGCCAGCCTGCTTGAAGCCCTGGCAATGAGAATCAGCACCAAACAGCTTCCCCGTTTGCACAACGTGGCCGTCAGCATAGACGCCCGCAACATTTCTGAAGACCTGCTGGAATTTCCTCAAATATTCAGCAGACTCAGCGACACCCGGGTTGAAAAGGAGATTATCTTTCTCGATGCGGCGTCCAGCACCCTGGTCAAGCGCTTCAGTGAGACCCGGCGCAAGCATCCCCTGAGCAATGCCCAGATTGGCCTTCTCGAAGCCATCCGCAAGGAAAAGGAATTGCTGGAACCCATAGCCGCCCTTGCCAACCTCACCATTGACACCAGCGATCTCTCACTGCATCAACTCCGGGATATCGTAAAAAACCGTATCGCAAAAAACGAAGCCCACGGTATCGCCCTGCAGTTCCAGTCCTTCGGTTTTAAAAATGGCGTACCCGTCGATGCCGATATAGTCTATGATGCCCGCTGTCTGCCAAACCCCTACTGGCTTGCCAACTTGCGGGCACTGAGCGGACTCGATGGCGCCGTTATTGATTTTCTCGAATCCCAGGAGCAGGTACTGGAAATGTACGAGGATATCAAATATTACCTGGAACGCTGGCTCCCGCGCTTTGAAGAGAATAATCGCAGCTATATCACTGTTGCGATCGGATGTACCGGCGGGCAGCACCGCTCGGTTTTTCTCTGCGAAAAACTGAAAGCACATTTTTCGAAAACACTGGCCAATGTTCAGGTCCGTCACAAGGAATTCGCTTAGAATTTACACCATGATCAATACAAAAATCACCATCACCAACAAGGCCGGACTGCATGCAAGAGCAGCGGCAAAATTTGTCTCGACGGTTTCCGAATTCGTCAGCAATGTCGAAATCGGAAGTTCGTTGAAAATGGTCGATGGGAAAAGTATTCTGTCGATCATGTTGCTGGCTGCGGCTCAGGGAAGTGAGCTGGAACTCATCATCAATGGTCCCGATGAAACCCAGGCACTGCAAGCCATTCTGAACCTCGTGGACAACCGTTTCGGGGAGGAATAGCCGGCAACAAACATGCCGCCTGTTATACTGTGTCCGGAAAATTCTGTAGCACCTTGTCACCCTCACTGAACCGAGCATCCTCATGAACCCGATCACCAGCTCTGAGCCAAGTGAAGCCATCAGCAAAAGTCAGCGCAAACGCGACATGGCGGCGCTTCGCGATCTTGGCCGGGAACTGACCGAAGCCAGCGCCACACTGCTTGCCAAGCTGACACTGCCGGCGAATCTGCTGGAAGCCATTGCTGAATTCAAACGCCTGCCCAACAGCCATGGCGCCAAAAAAAGACAATTGCAGTATATCGGCAAGATCATGCGCGACATCGACACGGAGGAAATCGAGAAGATTCTGGAACAATCAAAAAATAATGTAGAATTGCAAAAAAGAAAATTTCATGACGTGGAAAACATCCGGGACCAACTGCTCAGTGGTGACAGCAAGGTGCTGGACGAGCTGATCAGCGACTGCCCGGACGTCGATATTCAGCATGTTCGCCAGCTTGTTCGTCAAGGCCGAAAGGAGGAAAGTGAACACCGGGCACCTGTCGCCGGCAGAAAGCTGTTTCGCTATCTGCGGGAAACAATGGACGCAAATCAAGCACGCAAGTGAACGATTTGTCGTGTCTGGAATGTGATGTCAATCGTCGGAAACGCTGATGTTCGGCATGGCGTTTTGCTGCCGGACCGCAGAACCGGCAAGCTGCGCGGCCACTTTCCCGGCAATTTCGCGATAAATCGCGGCCACCTTGCTCTGCGGCGCCGCAAGCACCGCCGGAGTCCCCGCGTCACTTTGTTCGCGAATGCTGGCATCGAGCGGCAGTGAACCCAGCAGCTCCACGCCATAATTTCCTGCAATCCGCTGTGCACCCCCTTCGCCAAAAATATGTTCGGCATGGCCACAGGCACTGCAAATATGCAGCCCCATATTCTCGACGATGCCAAGAATGGGTATGTCCACCTTGCGAAACATTTCAATGCCGCGTTTGGCATCCAACAGAGCCACATCCTGGGGCGTGGTCACGATCACTGCACCGGTAACAGGAACCGACTGCGCCAGACTCAACTGAATATCCCCGGTTCCCGGCGGCATATCCACCACAAGGTAGTCCAGCTCCTGCCAGAGCGTGTCATTGAGTATCTGATTGAAGGCGCCCACGACCATGGGGCCGCGCCAGACCATGGCCTGATTTTCATCAACCAGAAAACCGACAGAATTACAGCTGAGGCCGTGGGCCTGAATCGGCACCATCTGATTGCCGTTGACGATTTCGGGTCTGGTGCCAGGCTTTACCCCTAACATCAAGGGCTGGCTGGGACCATAGATATCAGCATCAAAAAGCCCGACCTTCGCCCCTTGTTCTTTCAGGGCGAGGGCCAGATTGACGGCCGTGGTGGATTTGCCAACGCCGCCCTTGCCGGAAGCAACCACGACAATATTGGTGATCCGGCTGAGATTGGGCTTCGTTTGGGAAGGGCTCATATTACAGCAGGATGCCACCGTAGTTGACAAAGAACGGGGCAAACACAAGGCTGAGAATTGCCGAGAGCTTGATCAGGATGTTCAGCGAAGGACCGGAGGTATCTTTCAGCGGATCGCCAACGGTATCACCCACCACGGCGGCCTTGTGCGCATCCGAACCCTTGCCACCCAGATTGCCGGCTTCAATGTATTTCTTGGCATTGTCCCAGGCTCCGCCACTGTTGGAGGATGAAATCGCCAGAACACCACCGGCCACCAGTGAGCCCGCCAGGATGCCGGCAACCGCCTGTACCCCAAACAGATAGCCCACTACCAGCGGCGTGCCCATGATCAGCACGCCCGGGGCGATCATCTCGCGCAGGGCGGCCTTGGTCGAAATGGCCACACAGCGGCCATATTCAGGCTTGCCCTGGCCTTCCATGATACCCGGAATTTCCCGGAACTGGCGGCGCACTTCCTCGATCATGTCAAAGGCAGCGGCACCCACCGACTTCATGGTCATGGCCGTAAACAGGAAGGGCAGTACCGCGCCAACGAACAGGCTGGTAAAAATCAGCGGATCCAGCAGGTTGATGGAGGTCAGCAGACTGTAATCAGGGCCATTGATCTCTCTCAGCAGGTTTTCCGAATGGGTCAGGAAGGCCCCGAACAGGGCCAGCGACGTCAGGATCGCAGCACCAATGGCAAAGCCCTTGCCAATGGCCGCTGTGGTATTACCGGCAGAATCCAGGATATCGGTGCGGCGACGCACTTCCTTGTCCAGACCCACCATCTCCGCAATACCGCCCGCATTATCGGCAACCGGGCCATAGGCATCGATGGTCAGGGCAATCACCAGGGTACCCAGCATGCCCAGAGAGGCAATGGCAATCCCGTACATATCAGCCAGATTCCAGGATACGAAGATGCACACGGCAATGGCCAGATAGGGCAGAACGGAACTCTTGTAACCCAGCGCCAGGCCAAAAATGATGTTGGTTGCCGCGCCGGTTTCACAGGACCTGGCAATATCCTTGACCGGCTGATACTGGTCCGAGGTGTAGTATTCGGTCAGCAATCCCACGACCAGGCCGGCCAGCAGGCCGGAGAAGAAACACCAGTAAACGCCCAGACTGGTATATTCCGCCCCATTGATGACAAAGGTCCCGGGGATCAATGCCACGGTGACGAAATACATGACAACCGCCATGATGGCGCTGGAAATCATCAGCAGCCTTTTCAACGCAGGCGCCACATCAGCCTCGGTTTTCACTGTCACCAGAACCTTGGTGAGCAGACTCACCGGGATGCCAACGGCGGTGATCATGATGGGATAAAGCAGAGCATTGATATCCCCGGCAAAAGCCAGCGCACTGATGACCAGCGCGGCGCAGGTGCTCTCCGCGCAGGAACCGAAGAGGTCGGCACCCATACCCGCCACGTCACCGACATTATCACCCACATTATCCGCGATGACTGCCGGGTTTCTGGGGTCGTCTTCAGGGATGCCCTTTTCCACCTTGCCCACGAGGTCTGCGCCCACGTCGGCGGCCTTGGTAAAGATACCGCCGCCCACCCTGGCAAACAGGGCAATGGACGAACCGCCCAAACCAAAACCGGCAATGATTTCCATCAGAACATTGGTCGGCACTCTGCTGCCTACCATGGCGTCCATCACCAGGTAGATCAAAACCAGGCCCAGAGTTGCCAGACCCACCAGGGCAAAGCCCATGACCGCCCCGGAGTTGAGCGCCACGGCAAAGGCATCGGCGATGCTGTTGCGGGCGGAGACAGTGGTTCGGGCATTGCCGGCGGTAGCGATTTTCATGCCGATATAACCGGAAATAATCGAAATCAGCGCGCCAAACAGGAAGGCGGCTGCGGTATAGACCCCTTCGCTGACATTCTCGGTGTGATGATCGTCAACCAGAAGCCCGATCACTGCGGCAAAGCCCAGCATGAAAATGACCAGAAACTTGTATTCCTGCATCAGAAAAGCCATGGCGCCCTCGGAAATCGCGCCATGAATCGTGCGCAGACGCCCTGCCGGCTCGGGATCAAGGCCCAGGTCAAGAGGAATGGCTGTCACTTTTTTCATATAGAAAAAAGCAACCCCGATCCCCAGCAAGGACAGGAAAACTATCGTATAAATTGACCCAGCCATTTATTCTTCTCCACTTTCTATCTCTGGTTGCTAAAAAATTCGCGCACTTTACCACAAGGGCTTTGACAAACAAAGCCTGACGCTCATGGGAAAGCCCCTAGGGAAACCGTGCCTTGACAGGCATGCCGGCACATCGGCTTATTCTTGTTTTTTCCTGTCTTTGTTTTTCTTCTTCCTGCTGAAAAGCGCTTTCAGCCCTGCGACTGGAGTGAATTCAGGATCAGCGGCTTCCCGGGCGACCTTGAACGCATTGCGGATACCCTTGACCCTGGCCTCTTTGCGCTCATGGCGCAGACGCTCACGAGCGCTGTCAAAATCAACAATCCTGCTCATCGGCTTACTGATCTCCTCCCAACAGTGCCTCCGCCTGCTGCTGGAGGCGAAGCTTCTCCGCTTCCAGCGTTTCCAGCCGTGCCTTGTCCAGCGCCTGAACCGGCCGGGCAGTCATGGGGTCAGTCGAGGTGTACTTCTGCTGTTCGGCATTCAGGGCCTGCAACAGGGCTTCCGCCGCCGACACGGCCTGCCGCAGAGACGCCGTGGCAGATTCAACATTCGCGGTATCCGCATTGACCGCAGCAATCTGCTTGCGCAGTTCCTGGATTCTTGCCTGTTGCCTGGCTACTTCTTCCGCCCTGGCAGCCTGCTGACGCTGCCGAACCCTTTCGGCCTCACGAGCGGCCTCACGTTCCGCTTCCTGACGGGCGATTTCAGCCTGCCTGCGAGCCTCTTCTGCGGCCTGGGCGGCAGCCGCTGCCTGTTCGCGTTCCTCGCGGACCTTTTGCTCTGCCAAAGCCTGTTGCCGGGCCTCCTCTTCACGTTCGCGGATACGCTGGGCTTCGAGCTCTGCGGCTGCCTGCGCCCGGGATGACTCACTGTAGCCTGTATTACCGGTACCCGCGCAGCCCGCCAGAAAAAGAACCAGCAACAGCAAACAGGCCGGGAACGTCCCAAAATAATGACGATAACGAGTCATGACCTCTCCCCTGTCCAACTTGAACCCAATCCGGCGAGCACGTGTCGACCGGTAACAATTACGGTTGCCAACTGCATTTGAGAGCGCATAATACCCCATATCCGCAAACCAGACTAATTTCCATTACATGCTCAAACCCATCCTGACGTCCCTGCTGGTCCTGCTCCTGAGCGCCCCTGTCGTATTACTCATCCTTGCCATCGACAAGGACCCCAGCGCAGCGCCGGATGCGACGCCCAGCCAGGCCAGAACAGATGAAATCCAGCAACTCCTGATTGACAAGGATCCCCGCCGGGCATTGCAGCATCAAACCCAGACCCTGCATCTGACCGAAGCGGAGGTCAACGCCCTGCTGAACTATTCCCTGGACAATATTTCACAATTGAACAAGCTTTCCGGCAAGGTCGACATTCAGCCCGGGGAGGCCAGAATTTCTCTTAGCTTCATGATTCCCGAGAACCCTTTCGGCCAGTATATAAACCTTGGTCTGACCCTGTCCCCGGCCGGGAATTCGCTCACTGTGCAAAGTCTCGAATTGGGGTCACTGAATATTCCAGGCGCCCTGTTTGGTCCCTTGCTTGATGTCGGGCAGGACTATTTTCAGAAGGACAACAAACTCCTTTTCCTGAATACCCTCGCCGAGGCTGTCGAGAAGGTTTCCCTGCATGAACATGCCCTGGACCTGACCTTCAACTGGGAATCCCAGCGCCTTGACAAGCTCCGCGAACAGGCCCAGCAGCTGTTCATCAGCGATCAGGAAAAGGAGAGATTGCGGCGTTATTATGCCCGTATCGGGGAGATATCCTGGAGTTTCCCGGCTGACCAGCGCCGGGTGGCACTCAATGATTTCCTGCAGCCACTCTTCCTGACAGCATTGGACAACAGCCGCAAAGGTGAAAACCCCTCTGATGAAAACCGGGCACTGCTGCTTGCGATGACGATCTACCTCACCGACCTGGAACTGAGCGACTTTACCGGTCCCGGCGAGCCTGATCAAAGCCCGGCACCCCGTACCCTGGATGTCAGAATCGAATCACGACGGGATCTGGCCCAGCACATCGTGGCGTCAGCCGCCATCTCGGCCTCTGCCGGTGCCGGTATCGCTGACCTGCTTTCCATTTACAAGGAGGTTTATGATTCCCGATATGAAACCGGCTTCAGCTTTTCTGATCTTACGGCCAGTCAGGTTGGAACCAGCCTCGGCCGCCTGGCCAGCCAGAACCACAGCTCAGCCCTTGCCTTGCAGAAACTGATGAGCGCAGCCACGAGCGACAGCGATTACATGCCACCCGTGGGAAAAATGGACGGCATTACTGAACAGGAGTTTCTGAGCCAATATGGCAGTCGCACATCCGCCGAATATCAGCAACGACTGGTGGAAATCTCGGCTGGCATACAGTCCCGCCCGGTTTTTCAGGCCCTTGCCGACCAGATTGAATTCCAGTCCGTCGAGACCTTGCCCACGCCATGATTCCTCCCGAGCCCGACATGAAACAACTTGAGCATTTTCGGCACCAGCTGATGAAACTGCGGGAAGACCTGCAGGCTCAGTATGATCTCGGCGAAAGCTCCGGCGATACTGTGGTTCTGGACCAGAGCAAGGTGGGACGACTCTCACGCATGGATGCCATGCAGCAGCAACAAATGGCAAAATCAAATCTGGTCAAAACCACAAACCGTCTACGCCGGGTCAACCGGGCCCTGGCCAAAGTCGAAAGCGGTGATTTCGGCTATTGTGAGGAATGCGGCGAAAACATTGCCCCGGCCCGCCTCCAGGTGCAACCTGAAGCGCCCCTTTGCCTGGCCTGTCAGAGTTCTTCAGAGCTTTCCCAGGGAAACGCTGAAGGAGTATGATACGCAGTCCTGAAAAAGCTCCTGGAAATATCACTGTGGGAAACAAACACTTCACCAGCACCGCCCTGCATTCCGACCGCGCCGGCAAGCCCGAGCATGGGGTTCTGCACAAGCCGATTCATACCTCGGTGGCCTTTGCCTATGAGGATGCCCGGGAACTGGCGGAAGTCTTCCAGGGCAAACGCAGCGGCTATGCCTATGGTCGCCAGAACAATCCGACCATCGAAGCCCTGGCACAGAAAATCACCCACATGGAAGAAGGCCTAGCCACCGTGGTGTTCGGAACGGGCATGGCCGCCATCGGCTCCAGTTTGCTGGCACTCTTGCGCCGCGGGGACCACATCGTCTCCAGCGCCTTTCTGTTCGGCAACACCAACAGCCTGTTCAATACCCTCGCAGAATTCGGGGTTGACGTGAGCTTTGTGGATGCCACCGACGCGGCCAATGTGGGGGCTGCCCTCAGGGCGAATACCCGCCTGGTGTTTGTGGAAACCATTGCCAATCCCGTCACCCAGATAGCCGATCTGGCGGCCATTGGTGAGCTTTGCGCGGCCAAAAACATTCTGTACTGCGTGGATAACACCATGACATCCCCGTACCTGTTCCAACCCGTGAAGGTCAAGGCAAGCCTGATCATCAATGCGCTGACCAAATACATCGGCGGTCACGGCAATGCCCTGGGCGGCAGCATTACCGATACCGGTCTGTATGACTGGTCCAGGTATCCGAACATTTACGACAATTACAAAAAAAGCGCTCCGGAACTCTGGGGAATCACCCAGATTCGTAAAAAAGGACTGCGGGATTTCGGCGCAGCGCTGGCACCGGAAGCGGCCCATCATATTTCCGTAGGCTCTGACACCCTGAGTCTGCGCATGGACAAATCCTGCCACAATGCCCAGGCTCTGGCCGATTTCTGCAGAACGCATCCCAAGGTCAGGAAAGTTTTTTATCCAGGACTGGACGATCATCCCCAGCACATCAGGGCGCAGCAGCTTTTCAGACATTTCGGCGCCCTCCTCAGCATCGAACTGGACGCTGGCGTGGATTGCTTCGATTTTCTCAATGCCCTGCAACTGGTCGTCATTTCCAGCAATCTTGGCGATACCCGTACACTGGGCATACCGGTAGCCCATACCATTTATTTTGAAATGGGGGCGGAACGCCGGGCCTCCATGGGCGTCGCCGATTCGCTGGTGCGGCTATCCATCGGCATCGAAGACACCGAGGATCTGCTGGATGATTTCAGGCAGGCCCTGGCCTGAGATACCGGGCTTGGAATGGCCATCACACTCTGCCACATCGATGACATCCCCGAGGCTGGCGCCCGCAGCTTTGCATTGCCGCAGGCTCTGGTTTTTGCGGTAAAGAAGGACGGCGAGGTGTTTGTATATCTGAACCGCTGCCCCCATCTGGGCATTCCCCTGGAATGGCAGCAAAACGAGTTTCTGGACAATGATCACTTTTTTATCCGCTGTTCCACCCATGGTGCGCTCTTTGTCATGACGACCGGCGAATGCATTCAAGGCCCGTGCCGTGGGGAAAGCCTGTGGTCCATAGACCACAGGCTCGATGCGGGCTTCATCACGCTACAGGAAGACGATCTGCCCGCAAGCATCGCACCCGAGCCGGGAAGCCCTGATCAGCACTGAGCCGGTGCTGAACCTGCAAACACATATTCACACCTTTTTATGGCGCACACTGCAATAATCTGGTAGCGTAGCGTGCCTATTTTTTTAGACTCCTCGTTGACAGGAAAAGGCTTTATTCATTATTCAGGTCGTACAAGACGTCAATTCCACGAGACTCAGCAATGGCAACTTCGAAGAAAGCAGATTTGCAGCAACAGCCAAAAAGCTTCACCCCCTACCCGTTGAAAAAGGGTGAAGAATATATGAACGACAAGCAAAAGGAACATTTCAAGGGCATCCTGATGCACTGGCGCAACGAATTGATGGAGGAAGTCGACCGTACTGTCCACCACATGCAGGACGATGCCGCCAATCCACCGGATCCGGCAGATCGAGCCACCCTGGAAGAAGAATTCAGCATCGAATTGCGCACCCGCGACCGTGAGCGCCGCCTGATCCGTAAAATTGACGACACCCTCGAGATGATCGTCAAGGATGATTACGGTTATTGCGACTCCTGCGGCGTTGAAATCGGCATCCGGCGGCTGGAAGCACGACCAACCGCGAGCAAATGCATCGACTGCAAGACACTGGATGAAATCAAGGAAAAACAGCTGGGGGCCTGAGTTGCCCTCCGCCACCCCTCCCGGTTTGGCCTATATCGGACGCTTTGCACCCTCACCAAGTGGACCCTTGCACGAAGGCTCCTTGATTACCGCATTGGCCAGTTATCTTGATGCCCGCGCCCGGCATGGCCGCTGGCTGGTGCGCATGGAAGACCTCGACCCGCCCCGGGAAAGTCCCGCAGCCGCCCATCAGATTCTGCTTGCCCTGGAACAGCTTGGTTTGCACTGGGATGGTGACATTCTTTACCAGAGTCAGCGCCTGCCTGCCTATGAGGCTGCTCTTGCTGATCTCAGTCACAGACAGCTCACCTTTCGCTGCACGTGCACCCGCCCCCAGATTCTGGCCCACGGCGGTATCTATCCCGGCACCTGCCGCGACCATGACCCCGGTACGGGTCCTGCCGCCATCCGCTGCCGCGTCGAGGATGTCAGCATCCACTTTTGCGACCGGATTCAGGGCCCACAGGTCCAGAACCTGAAACAGGCCCTGGGCGATTTTGTGATCCGTCGCAAGGATGGTCTGATTGCCTATCAACTGGCGGTGGTGGTGGATGATGCCTATCAGCGGATCACCCACATCGTCCGGGGTTGTGACCTGCTCGACTCTACGGCCCGGCAGATGTATCTGCAAAGTCTGCTCGGCTTCTCCCGGCCTGACTATGCCCACATACCCGTCATCGTCAATGCCCTTGGCCAAAAACTCAGCAAGCAACACTTTGCATCTGCCCTCGATACCCGCAGACCCGAAGACCTGCTACTGAAGGCCCTGGGCTATCTGCGCCAGGCCCCCGACCCTCAGCTGCACGGCAGTACCCGGGCGGAAATTCTGACGTGGGCCGTGCAACACTGGCGGCCGGAAGCGCTGCAAGGTCTCCGCCAACTATCCGAGCTTGGCCCCTCCAACTGACCTGGAGTATGATCTCTTTTCCTGTTCCTCTGCCCAGCCTGCGAGAACCGAATTGTGTATATACAGCGTTCCATGTTGCTGCTTTTCATCCTTATCTATCTGGCCCTGCTGGCCGGGATGGACTGGATCAACGCCACGAGCGCCGGCTGGTATCGCCCCTATCTGCTGGCCCTGGGCATTATCGCGCTGAGCGCCTGGTTACAGCACTTTCGGGAACCCGATGAGTATTGAACCCGCCGCGCTGATTCTGATGGCAGGTCTGTACCTGTCCTGCATCTTTGGTCTGGCTTACGCGACCGAGAAAAACCTGCTGCCCGAGCGGCTGATCAAGCACCCGGTGATTTATGTCCTGTCGCTGGGAATCGCCATCAACACCTGGTCCTTTTATACCTCCATCGGTGCCGCCTCTGTCAGGGGTTATGGCTATCTCGCCTACTACATGGGCTATTCGGCAGCCTTTATTTTTGCACCGGTTTTTCTTGAACCCATACTGCATATCACCCGGACTTACCAATTGAGCTCGATGGCAGATCTCTTTGCCTTCCGCTTTCGCAGCCCCTGGGCCGGCACTCTGACCACCATCGTGCTCCTGCTCTGCATCATTCCCCTGATAACCCTGCAAATGCTGGCAGTGGGACAAAGCTTTGCAATACTGGCGCCGGGCACCGACGTGCATCTGCTGACCCTGGCCTTTTGTGTGGTGATCACGCTGTTTACAGTGATGTTTGGTGGCAGTGACAAATCCGGCCGGGACAAACACGAAGGCATCGTCGTGGCCATAGCCTTCGAATCCGTGTTCAAACTCTCCATTCTGATCGGCCTGGGTCTGTATGCCATTTACGTCGTTTTCGGCGGCTTCGGCAGCCTCGACCAATGGCTGCTGGAACAAGCGAGCGGTGTCACCCGCCTGGACGAACCCTTCATGGCGAATTCCACCAACCTCGTGATCCTATTGTTTTTCACAGCCGCCATTGCCATGCCCTATATGTTCCATATGGTCTTCAGGGAAAACAGCAACCCGGAAAACCTGAAAATAGCCAGTTGGGGATTCCCTCTGCTGTTGCTGCTCGCGAGCCTGCCAGCCCTGCCCGTGCTGTGGTCTTCCATTTACCTGGATTCGGATATTGCCGTTGAATATTCAGTTCTGGCGATCACCCTGTTCAAGGGCTCCAACCTGGGGACGATTTTGGTCTTCACCGGCGGCGTGGCGGCGGCCTTCGGGATCACGGCCATCAGCACCATGGCACTTTCCAATATGTGCCTGAATCATCTGATACTGCCCGTCCAGAAGCCGGATACCCGCGTCAACCTCTACCGTTGGCTGTTGCTGCGCAGAAGACTGCTGATCACCGCCATCATCCTGGTCAGCTACTTCAGTTTCCTGCTGGCAGAGGGCAGCAACATCACGGATGTCGGCTATATTTCCTTCATCGCCTGCGTCCAGTTCCTGCCGGGCATCATCAGTCTGCTGTATTGGCCGATAGCGAACGGCAAGGGTTTTGTTGCCGGGCTGCTGGCAGGGGTGACGGTCTGGTTCATGCTTGGCCTGATCCCCATGTTCACCAGGCTCGCCATTTTCCCCATCGGCTTCAATCCCGCTACCGGAATTGACTGGAATCTGGTCGCCAGCCTGTCCCTGGTAACCAACATGCTGGTTCTGCTGCTGGTTTCCAGGCTGAGCACAACCTGCGAGGAAGAGCGCGCGGCAGCAGAAATGTGCGCCATGAACACCCTGCGCCGCCCTCGCCGCCTCGGGCTTATCGTCAAAACACCGCGTGAGTTCATCGATCGTCTCTCTGTCTCGCTGGGCAAGGCCACGGCGAAGCGGGAGGTGCTCCAGGCACTGAAAGATCTGGGTATCGATGAAAACGAAACCCGGCCCTACACCATCCAGCAACTGCGTGGCCAAATCGAGGCAAATCTGTCCGGCCTGCTGGGGCCCACCATTTCCCATCAGATCATTGACCGCTTTCTGCCCTATGAAATGATCTCGGAACATGCCTCGCTGGATATCAGCTTCATCGAAAGCAGGCTGGAAGCCTATCCCGGCAATCTCTCCGGCGTGGCTGCCGATCTGGACAATCTGCGTCGTTACCACCGGCAGATACTCCAGAACCTGCCGATGGGTGTTTGCTCCATTGGCAACAACAGTGAAATATCGCTATGGAACGGCGCCATGGAAAAACTGACCGAAGTGCCATCCAGCTTCATCGTCGGCGCCTATCCAACGTCCCTGCCACAACCCTGGAAATCGCTGTTCCTGGCGTTCATCGAAGACAACGATTCAACGCATGTTTACAAGAAGTCCATCACTCTGGGCGGCAGGCAGCGCTGGGTCAGTCTGCATAAAGCCGCCATCGAAAAGCCCCATGGCATCACAACCCTCAACGATGGTCTGGTGCTGGTCGCAGAGGACCTGACCGAAACCGAACTGCTGGAGGCCGAGCTCACGCATTCAGAAAGGCTGGCGTCCATCGGCCGTCTGGCTGCCGGCGTTGCTCATGAAATCGGCAATCCCATCACTGGCATTGCCTGCCTGGCCCAGAATATACGGGACGAAACCCATGACAGTGAACTCCGCCTGATGGCCCAGCAGATTATCGAGCAGACCCAGCGCACATCACGCATCGTGCAATCCCTGGTAGGCTTCTCACATAGCGGCCCCAACCGTCGCGGCGACCAGGAATTCATGTCCCCCGTCTCCATCCTGGAATGCACCGAGGAGGCCATTCAACTCATCTCCCTGAACCAGAAGAGCAAGGATATCCGGTATCAAAACCACTGCAGTTCCATGGTCCAGGTCTTCACTGACAAGCAACGGCTGCAGCAGATTTTTGTCAATCTGCTGACCAACGCCCGGGATGCCAGCCGCCCCGGGGACAGCGTAAGTGTCACCGACAGTATCAATAATGACCGGATTTCAATTATCATCAGCGATCAGGGTGAGGGCATTCCGGTCGAGATTCAGGACCGCATCTTTGAACCCTTCTTCACCACCAAGGAGCCTGGAAAGGGCACAGGACTTGGGCTCTCCCTGGTTTACAGCATTACAGAAGATCTCGGTGGATCCATCCGCATTGAAAGCCCCACCGATAGAGTGAGTAAAAGAGGAACACGGGTAATCGTTACGTTTCCCTGCTATGATGCCGGGCATCTGGATAATGCAAAAATTGGCTGACAGCGGCATCTACGGGCTTTGCCGCCCACTTCGTTGCCGTCACATCAAGGCACATGAGCACCATGAAGCATATACTGATCGTTGAAGACGAAGAGGTCATTCGCAGCGCCCTGCGGCGCCTGCTGGAACGGCATAACTATCGGGTCAGCGAAGCTGGCTCTGTCCAGGAGGCCAAAGAGACCTGCAATCTCGACGATCTGGATGTCATCATCAGCGACCTCCGCCTGCCCGGTCTTCCCGGTACTGAATTGATCAAACTTACGCCCACTCCCGTCCTCATCATGACCAGCTATGCCAGTCTGCGCTCCGCCATCGATTCCATGAAAATTGGTGCTGTCGACTATATTTCCAAACCCTTTGAGCACGATGAAATTCTGGAAGCCCTGCACCGCATCCTGCAGGACAACGTCAAGGAGAAAAACCAGGCGCGCCGCAATCGCAGGCCCAGCGAAGAACCGGTACTGGGCATGGTCGGCAGTTGCCCACAGATGATGGAGCTGTTCCGGCGCATCCGCAAGGTGGCACAGACCAATTCCTCGGTCCTGATTCAGGGTGAGTCCGGCACCGGAAAAGAGCTGGTGGCCCGTGCCCTGCACGAATCCAGCTCTCGCAAGGACGCCAATCTGATCTCCGTCAACTGTGCCGCCATCCCGGAAAACCTCATTGAATCCGAGCTCTTTGGTCATGAAAAGGGAGCCTTTACCGGCGCCACCTCCACCCGCACCGGCCTGGTGGAAGCCGCCAACAATGGCACCCTCTTCCTGGATGAAATCGGCGAACTGCCGCTGGAGGCCCAGGCCCGGCTGCTGAGAGTGCTGCAGGAACATGAAATACGAAAGGTTGGCTCGGTCCAGTCCCGAAAAGTGGATGTGCGCCTGGTCGTGGCCACCCACAGGGATCTCAAGCAGTTTGTCCGGGACGGCCGTTTTCGTGAGGACCTGTTTTATCGTATCAATGTAATGCCACTGCATCTGCCACCCTTGCGGGAACGCGGCAACGACATTCTGGAGTTGGCCGACAAAATCCTGGATGCCACCTGCAAGCGCATGAATACACCCCCCATGCAATTCAGTGCCGATGCCATCCAGGCCATCACCACCTATCCCTGGCCGGGTAACGTCAGGGAACTGGAGAATGCCATCGAGCGGGCCGTCATTCTGTCAGAGGACAGCAATATCCGTCTGGACCTGCTGGGCATAGATGTCGAGCTGGTCAAAATCGACACGGGCAAATCCGAGAGCGACACGCCTGATGACGAAAAACCCAGCCTGGTTACAGACGCCATCGTCAACGATCCCATTGAAGATTTGTCCCTGGAAGACTACTTTCAACGCTTTGTGCTGGAACACCAGGAGCAGATGAACGAAACCGAACTTGCCAAGAAACTTGGCATCAGCCGCAAATGCCTGTGGGAAAGACGGCAGCGCTTCGATCTTCCCAGGAAGAAAAAAGCCGGTTAGGCGTCTGTGCCGTTTGGCAGTGCTACCCCCTCAGCACAGGACGGCGTTACTTTTTTACGCGCCATTCGTTACATTTCTTTACATGACAGTAACAAAACACCGGTTTCGGAGACGATCAGAAAAAAGTTGATTTATCCAACTGTTTGATTTTAATGAAGTTATAAAGAATTTCAATTGTGGCACGATACCTGCGTAAGTTCTGTCGGGTGTTTATACAAAAACAACATAACAATAATAAAAACAAGATAACAAGTCAGCACCTTCGACGACTGAAGTTTACAGTTGGAAAAACTGTGTCAGACCTGAAAAGAACTGAAAATCAGCGTCAGGTTTGGGCGGATACTGTAAAGTCATTTTCTGGGGATTGTCCCAACTTTCAGGGGAATCATATGGTTTCCTTTTAAAATCAAAGATATGGATGTCTTCGACAATAATAATAATGACAGAAACGCCTCATTGAACCGGGGGATTTTATCCCCCGGTTTCCTATCTGCTTCCAGCCCCCCTCACTCTTGCCCATCGCCGGTATTCAAGGGAGCCTACGCATACCATCATCTTCGGTGTACAATCATGCCTTGTCTTTAACCGGTCAGTAAACACAGCTTGTCCATACCAAAAAACGCAGAGCAAAACCCCATCACTGCCCAAGCCCCTGAGCCACGACTCGACATTATCAGGCGGGAAGAACACTGTGTGTCGCGCCGGCAGATCAGCCCCAATTCGCTGAAGATACTCTATCGCCTGAATGAAGCTGGCTTCCAGGCCTATATAGTCGGCGGTGGTGTCAGAGATTTGTTGCTGATGCAGACACCGAAGGACTTCGATATAGCCACCGATGCAACCCCCGAAGAAATCAAGAAAATCTTCGGCAACGCCCGGATTATCGGCCGCCGCTTCAAAATCGTGCATATCCAGTTTGGCCGGGAAATCATCGAAGTATCCACCTTCCGGGCCGCACCCGAGAACAGCGTCGCCATCGTCGGCGACAGCCTTGCCCGCAAGGTCACCCATCTGGACTCGGCGCATTCCGAGAACGGCATGCTCTTGCGTGACAATGTCTACGGCGATATCGAAGGCGATGTCATGCGCCGTGATTTCACCGTCAATGCTCTCTATTACACCGTTCAGAATTTTGCCATCCATGACTATGTGCAGGGCATGGCCGATATTCAGCGCCGCACCCTGCGGATGATCGGTGACCCCCTGCAACGCTACCGTGAAGACCCGGTGCGGGTGTTACGGGCCATTCGGCTTGCGGCAAAACTGGACTTTGCCATTGAAAAAAACACCGCCGCCCCCTTGCAGGACTGCGCCAGACTGCTTGAATCCATTCCACCAGCCCGACTCTTCGACGAATGTCTGAAACTTTTTTTTGCCGGTCAGGCCCAAAAGACCTATCGTCTGCTGAAACAGTATGGTGTATTCCAGATTCTGTTTCCCGCTACCGGCGAACTGCTCGATCAGAACGATGAGGGCACCCGTGTGCTGCTGGAAAACGCCTTGGAAAATACGGACAGCCGCATCCGGGAAGGCAAGAGCGTCACACCCGCATTTTTACTGGCGGCGATTCTGTGGCCGCCGCTGCACAAGCTGTTCGGGCAAAAACTGGCCGCAGGCACGCAGCCCTTGCCCGCCATGCACGAATCCGCCCAGACCATTATCATGGCCCAACTGGAACGCTTGTCCATCCCCAAGCGCTACAGCATCCCCATGCGGGAAATCTGGGAGTACCAGCTGCAACTGCCCAGACGTTCAGGCAAACATGCCGAGATCATGCTGGGCCATAAACGCTTCCGTGCAGCCTACGATTTTCTGCTGTTGCGGGAAAGCGCAGGGGAAGACTTGCAGGGGCTCGGCCAGTGGTGGACCGACTACCAGAATGCCAGCGCCCCGGAACGGGAAAAAATGCAGGCGGAGCAAATGAAAACCCGCCATAATACCAGGACACGCAAGCGGAAACGCAGGGTAAAATCCCCTGGCAGCCATTCAGAGCAATAATAAATCGCAAGTGGTATCTCTGTGTCAGAATCCAGCAAATTCGCTTCCGCCATTCCCCGTTATATTGCCGTCGAAGGCCCTATCGGGGTCGGCAAGACCAGCCTGGCAAAGCGCCTGGCCGCCAGCTTCAACTACGAAATCCTGCTGGAAAGAAGTGAGGAAAACCCCTTCCTGGAGAAGTTTTATCACAAGCCCCGCCAGAATGCGCTGGCTACCCAGCTGTTTTTCCTGTTTCAGCGTGCCCGGCAAATTCAGGATCTGCGCCAGGATGATATGTTTGAACCGGTGCGCGTGGCTGACTTTCTGATGGAAAAGGACCAACTGTTTGCGTCTCAGAATCTCGATCCTGATGAGTACCGGATCTATGAATCCGTCTACAGCCACCTGACCATCGATGCCCCCACCCCGGACCTGGTCATTTATCTGCAGGCACCGGTCGACGTGCTGCTGGAACGCATTCGGATGCGTGCCATTGCCGCCGAGCAGCTGATCAGCCAGCAGTATCTGGAAAAACTGGTGGATGCCTATACGACATTTTTTCATTATTATGACAAGGCCACCCTGTTGGTGGTCAACAGTGCCGCCATCGATCTGGTGAACCACGATGACGACTATGAGCAACTACTGGACTACATCCTGACCACCCGCAAGGGCAGCCGTAATTACTACAACCCCAAACCCTCGCTGCTGTAAGTGAAGAAGGCCCCGGCATTGACCAAAATCACCTTGAACACCCTGCAGGAAATGAAGCTGAGCGGCGAAAAATTTGCCTGCCTTACCGCCTATGATGCCCTCTTTGCCAAACTCTTCAGCGAGGCCGGCGTGGAAGTGCTGCTGGTGGGTGACTCTCTGGGCATGGTGCTGCAGGGCCACGATTCCACGCTGCCGGTGACCATGGCAGACATGATCTACCACATGCAATGTGTCAAACGCGGAAACCAGGGCGCCTTGCTGATTGCGGACCTGCCGTTCATGAGCTATGCCTCCGAAGCCCAGACCCTGAAGAATGCAGCCGCCCTGATGCAGGCCGGCGCCCAGATGGTGAAGCTGGAAGGTGGCGCCTGGATTGCAGAATCAACCCGCCAGCTGACAGAACGCGGCATCCCCGTGTGCGCCCATATGGGTCTCACCCCGCAGTCGATCAACCGGATCGGCGGATTCCGGGTCCAGGGCCGCGACCCGCAACAGGCCAACCTGATCATCGAGGAAGCCGTGATGCTGCGCGACTATGGCGCCAACATGCTGCTGCTGGAGTGCATCCCTGCCACGCTGGCCCAGGCCGTGACCGGGGCCGTCGACATCCCGGTGATTGGCATCGGCGCCGGCAGGGACGTGGACGGCCAGATCATGGTGATGCATGACGTGTTGGGGATTTCCCCGATCACCCCCAAATTTGTCAGAAACTTCCTGCTCCAGTCCGGCAATGGCATTCCGGGCGCCATAAAAGCCTATGTCAGCGCCGTCAAAACCGGTGAATTCCCGGGGCTGGAGCATAGCTACAACTGAGATTGACGGCCGTCATGAAAGTCTTTGAAGATAGCGATTCCCTGCAGATGGCACTGCACGAGGTGAGGCGGGCCGGTTTGCAGATCGGTCTGGTGCCCACCATGGGAAAACTGCACGAAGGCCATCTGAGCCTGGTGGACGCCGCAGGCCAACAGACGGATTACGTGGTGGCCACGATCTTTGTGAATCCCCTGCAGTTCGGCCCCAATGAAGACATCGAGCGTTATCCGCGCAGCCTCGAGGAAGACCGCCAGCAACTGAGCCGCCGTGGCTGCGATGCCCTTTTCATCCCCGCCGTCAGTGACATCTATCCCCATGGCCTGGCCCACCAGACCAAAGTCGTGGTGCCGGATCTTACCACTGCACACTGCGGTGCCAGCCGCCCCGGGCATTTTGATGGCGTGGCCACCGTGGTCTGCAAACTGTTCAATCTGCTTGCCCCGGCAGCCGCCTTTTTTGGTCTCAAGGACTATCAGCAGGTCCTGGTGATTCGCCGGATGGTCAGCGACCTGTCCATCCCGGTCAGCATTCACGGACTTCCGACAAAACGCGAAGCCAATGGTCTGGCCATGAGTTCCCGCAATACCTTTCTGAGTCCGCAGGAAAAAGACCGGGCTGCCGGCCTCTATGCCTGCCTGCAAGCCAGCGCTGCCGCCATCGCCAAGGGCTCAGATGATTTCCGCAGGCTCGAGCAGGATGCGATGACAAGGCTGACCGAGGGTGGCATGCGTGTGGACTATTTCAATATCTGCCAGGCTCAGACCCTGCAACCGGCCAACAGGGATGACGACGCACTGGTCATCCTGGCAGCCGTCTTTATCGGGGGCACCCGTTTGATTGATAACATCACTGTCAATTTGGCCGGATAAGGCTATCATCCCGCCTGACACACCACGAGCAAATTCAGCAGCCACAGGCCTCACCTTTTTATGAAAATTGGCATTCTCTCAAGAAACCGCAACCTGTATTCCACCCAGCGTCTGGTGGAAGCTGCCCGAAACCGGGGGCATGAAGTCAGAGTGGTGGATGTCCTCAAGTGCTACATGAATATCACGGCCAATGATCCCGTGGTCTACTTTCAACACGGGGATACCGTGGAGGCCTTGCAGTTTGACGCGGTCATTCCCCGCATCGGCGCCAGCATTACCGCCTATGGCTGTGCGGTGCTGCGCCAGTTCGAGGTCGGCCAGGTTTATTCCATCAACGAATCCATCGCCATTACCCGCTCCCGCGACAAGCTCAGGGCACACCAGCTCCTGGCCCGCAAGGGCATCGGACAACCGGTCACCAGTTATGCCCACTCCGCGAAGGCCACCGACAAGCTGATTGAATCGGTCGGGGGCGCCCCCATGATCCTGAAGCTTACCCAGAGCACTCAGGGCAATGGCGTCCTGCTGGCTGAAACCAGAAAGGCGGCCGAGGCCCTGATCAATGCCTTTCGCGGCATCGGTTCGGATTTTCTGGTGCAGGAATATATCAAGGAGTCCGGCGGTTCCGATATTCGCTGCCTGGTAGTGGGCGACAAGGTGATTGCCTCGATGCAGCGCACCGCCGTAAAGGGGGAATACCGCGCCAACCTGCACCGGGGCGGAACCGCCCAAGCCATCCGGCTGAGTCCGGAAGAACGCCGTCTTGCCGTCAAGGCCGCCAGTGTCATGGGCCTGGACCTGGCCGGTGTCGACATCATCCGCTCAGCCCACGGCCCCCTGGTCATCGAAGTCAACTCGTCCCCCGGACTGGAAGGCATTGAAAAAACCACCGGGGTCAATATTGCCGACAAGATCATCGAATACATGGAAAAAGACTCCCAGGCCGGGCCCAACAAACCCAAGGGCAAGGGCTGATGCCGGGTTTGCGCCAAAAAAAGCTGCGTGCCGGTGCGCTCGAGCACTGCGACCTGCCGGAACTGGGCATCAATCACATGCAGGTCAGGGTGGACACCGGTGCCGCGATTTCATCCCTGCACGTGGATAATATCGAAGAATTCAGAAAAGCGGGCAAACGCTGGGTCAGCTTTGATATTCACCCCGACATTCATCATGTCGATGCCATCATCAGAGCCACGGCCCGAGTGAAGGGCCGCAAGAAAATCAAAAGTTCTTCCGCTGATTCCGAACAGCGCGTGGTCATCGATACCCTGCTGCGTATGGGCGGGCGGGAGTGGTTGATCAAGCTGACATTGACCAACCGCTCCGAAATGACCTACCTGATGCTACTGGGAAGAGAGGCCATGGCCGGCCGGATCGTGGTCGATCCGGCCCATGAATTCCTGCTTGATCAGCTTCCGTCGGCACCGCCGGAGCAAGCCTGTCCCTGATCAGGGCGCTGTCGGCCACGATTGATCACGACAGGACTTTTAGGGATAATTGCCGGTCTCAGCCGGAGGCAAGAAATGCAGACGATCATGTTAAAAAGCAAACTTCATCGCGCCTGTGTCACACACGCAGAGCTGGACTATGAAGGCTCCTGTGCCATTGACGGTGATTTGCTCGATTTCTCAGGCATCCGCGAATATGAGCAGATCCAGATCTACAACATTGCCAATGGCGAGCGCTTCACCACCTATGCCATTCGCGCCGAAGCTGGCTCCAGAATCATCTCTGTCAACGGTGCTGCCGCCCATAAAGCGGCAGTCGGGCACCGAATCATTATCTGTGCCTACAGTGGCTACAGCCCTGCCGAATTGCAGGGCTACAAGCCCACTCTGGTTTATCTGGACGAGCATAACAAGATCACCCGCTCCAGCCATGCCATCCCGGTTCAGGCGGCCTGAGGACTTCACAAACCCACGTTCCGGGACCTGAAAGCAGAATAACAAGAGGGTATCCTCCGTGTCAGACAGCAAGCTCTACCCCGTTCCAGAGACGCTGAAACACAGCACTCACCTGGACAAGGCCAGCTATCTGGCCATGTACCAGGAGTCCATCGCCTCCCCGGACACCTTCTGGGCCAGGCAGGCCACTGATTTTCTGAGCTGGCTCAGCCCCTTTGACGAGGTGCGGCAATGCCACATGGCCAGGGGCGAGGTGCGCTGGTTTCTCAATGGCAAGCTCAATGTCAGCGTCAACTGCATCGACCGCCACCTGCCCGCCCGTGCCTTGCAGACCGCCATTATCTGGGAAGGTGATGAACCCGGCACCCAGAAACAGATCAACTATCAGGAACTGCATGACCACGTCTGTCAGATTGCCAATATCCTGAAGAACCGGGGCGTAAAAAAAGGTGACAGAGTCTGTATCTACATGCCCATGATTCCGGAAGCCGCCTATGCCATGCTGGCCTGCGCCCGCATCGGCGCCATTCATTCCGTGGTCTTTGGGGGCTTTTCTCCGGAAGCACTCAAGGACAGAATTCTGGATTCGGACTGTCAGTGCGTGATCACCGCTGATGAAGGTGTCCGCGGCGGCCGTCACTTTCCCCTCAAAGCCAATACCGACGAAGCCCTGCGGGAATGCCCGAATGTGCATACCGTGCTGGTGGTCCGGCGCACCGGGGCCGAGATCGACTGGCTGCCCGCAAGAGATCTCTGGTACCACGAAGCCATCAAACAGGTCCGCAGTGACTGTGTCGCCGAGGCCATGGACAGTGAAGACCCGCTCTTCATACTGTATACCTCCGGTTCCACCGGCCAGCCCAAGGGCGTCCTGCATACCACCGGTGGCTATCTGCTGCAGGCCGCGATGACGCACAAATTCGTGTTTGATTATCATGATGGGGACATCTACTGGTGTGCCGCCGACATCGGCTGGGTCACCGGCCACACCTATATCGTCTACGGTCCTCTCGCCAATGCCGCCACTTCCGTGATGTTCGAGGGTATCCCCACCTACCCGGACAGTTCCCGTTTCTGGCAGGTCGTGGACAAATACCAGGTCAACATTTTTTATACGGCGCCGACGGCCATCCGTGCCCTGATGGCTCAGGGCACGAGCGGTGTGACCAAAACCTCGCGGAAATCCCTGCGCATTCTGGGCACCGTGGGTGAACCCATCAACCCGGAAGCCTGGGAATGGTATTACCATGTGGTGGGTGAAGGCCGCTGTCCGGTCATGGATACCTGGTGGCAGACCGAAACCGGCGGGCATATGATCACGCCGCTGCCCGGCGTCACGGACCTGAAGCCCGGTTCCGCCACCCTGCCCTTCTTTGGTGTCGCCCCCGCACTGGTGGATCCGGAGGGCAATATCCTGGAAGGCGCCACCTCCGGCAACCTGGTGCTCAGCCAATGCTGGCCGGGCCAGCTCAGAACCGTGTACGGCGACCATCAGCGCTGCATCGACACCTATTACAGTGCCTACCCCGGCTATTACTTTACCGGCGACGGCGCGCGCCGTGACGAGGATGGTTATTACTGGATCACCGGCCGTGTGGATGATGTATTGAACATTTCCGGTCACCGCCTTGGCACCGCCGAAATCGAAAGCGCGCTGGTTCTGCATGCCAGCGTGGCAGAAGCCGCAGTCGTGGGTTTTCCCCACGTCATCAAGGGCCAGGCCATTTATGCCTATGTCAGTTTAATGGCTGGAGTCAAACCCACCGCAGCCCTGAAACAGGAACTGATCGCCCTGGTGGCCAAGGAAATCGGCGCCATTGCCAAACCCGAAGTCATCCAATGGGCACCGGGGCTGCCCAAGACCCGCTCCGGCAAGATCATGCGCCGCATCCTGCGCAAGATAGCCGCCAATGAACTGGACAATCTGGGGGATATCTCCACCCTCGCCGATCCGGCCGTCGTAGAGCAACTGATTGACAACCGGATCAACAGATAAAAGGGACCTTAGCCTTTTCCCCAGGTTGTGAGTCGAACCCAAAAGAGACCTGTGGTCAGCCGTCCCGACATCCTATACTCTGCTTTCCCGGGTTTCGGCCCTGCTCCCGTTCCAACTTTCAGGAAGCAAGATGGATACCACTTTTTTACTGATAGGTGCCATCCTGATCATGGCCGGCATCCTGGTCAGTCCCCTGTCCACCCGGATCGGCATGCCCGTGCTGCTGCTGTTTCTCGGTGTTGGCATGCTGGCCGGCGAGGATGGCCCGGGCAGAATCGGCTTCGATGATGTCAGTACCGCCTTCGTCGTCGCCAATCTGGCTCTGGCCATCATTCTGCTCGATGGCGGCATGCGTACCCGGGTCGAATCCTTTCGGGTCGGTCTCAGACCGGCCCTGCTGCTGGCAACCCTGGGCGTCGTGATTACCGCCCTGATCTGTGGCCTGGCTGCCATGTGGCTGCTGGACCTGCCCTTATTGGTGGGCCTGTTGATCGGTGCCATCATCTCCTCCACGGATGCTTCTGCGGTGTTTTCTCTGCTCCAGGGCAGCGGTCTGAATCTGAATGAGCGCGTGGAGGCGACGCTGGAAATAGAATCGGGCAGTAACGACCCGATGGCGGTTTTCCTGACGCTGATGATCATTCAGCTGCTTCAGGATGCCGGCAACAATTCGCTGTGGTCGGCACCGTTGATGCTGGTTCAGCAGCTTGGCCTTGGCACTCTCACCGGACTGGCAAGCGGTTTTCTGCTGACAAAACTGCTGGCAAAGGTCGTCCTGGTTCCGGCCATGTACCCGCTGCTGGTGGTCTCCAGCGGCATTGTTCTGTTCAGTGGTACCAATCTGCTCGGAGGCAGTGGTTTTCTTGCGATCTACCTGATGGGAATCGTCCTGGCTGCAAACAAAAATCCCAGAATGCCGGCGATTCTGCAGATCCACGATGGTCTGTCCTGGCTGGCACAACTGGTGCTGTTTCTGTTGCTGGGCCTGCTGGTCGACCCGTCCCAGCTTCTGGTCAGCCTGCCGGCGGCCCTGTTGATTGCCCTGGTGCTTATTTTTGTGGCAAGACCACTTGCAACCCTTGTTTCACTCAGCCCCTTTGGTTTTTCACGGCGTGAGCATCTGTTTATCAGTTGGGTGGGTTTGCGGGGAGCCGTGCCCATTGTGCTGGCCCTGTTCCCCTTGATGGCCGGACTCCCTGATGCCGGCACCATCTTTCAGATCACCTTCGTGGTGGTGTTGGTGAGTCTGCTGCTGCAAGGCTCGACACTGGCCGCACTGGCGCGAAAACTGAAGCTGGAAATCCCCGGGAGACCGGAACCGAAACTGAGAATAGCCCTGGATGCCCCCGAGGCCGGCAGCCATGAACTGCTGCTGTTTCCATTGAAGGGTGAACGCTGGAAAAATGCCGTTGAAATCATCGATCTGCATCTGCCGGCCCCCTCCCGGATCGTGATGTTCTTTCGCAACGGCCAGATGTTTGAACGCCGTCGCGGCCTGTATGTGCAAGAGCACGATGTGATTGCGGTGTTTGCGCATCGCGACCAGGCCGGCGACATCGGCCAGATTCTGGGCTGGGAGGAACCGCCGGCTCGACTGACCGATCACCGTTTCTTCGGTGAATTCACCGTCAACGGCCAGGCCACCATCGGCGACATCCAGGCCAACTATGGCATCCACGGCCTGCGCTTCGAGCCTGCGTTGACGCTGTCCCAGTGCTTCGTCCAGGTTTTTCACGGCCATCCGGTAATCGGCGACCGTCTCGATCTGGGCTCCATGCTGCTGGTGGTCAGGGACGTCCAGGGCGACCGGGTGACCCAGGTAGGACTGAAGTTGAGTCGTGAACTGTAGGAGCAAGCGGGACGTCACTCTTTCTCAAATCGGGACAGCCCCTTGCTGTTGCCGGCCAACTACCGGCCGGTGTTATACTTGCCGCTCTTTTCATCCCTGGGAGCCTGTCGGACCCAGGCTCCTGGTAATTCAAAGACGCCCCGCATGGAACAGATCGCCTCCATTGAAGCCATCGCCCAGGTCATCCAGCTCTCCGTGGCCCCGGTATTCCTGCTGGCGGGGATCGCCGGTTTTCTGAGCGTATTGTCTACCCGTCTCGGCCGCATCACCGATCGTGCCCGCATTATCGAACGCCAGATTCCCCTGACTCAGCGGGAAGAACAGCAAAGCCTGCTGCAATCAGAAATCAGTTCCCTGTGGCGCCGGATACGTCTGATCAACTGGGCAATCCGGATGTGCGTGTCAGGGGCCCTGACGATCTGTCTGGTGATCGTTACCCTGTTCATCGGCGATTTCGTTACCTTCAATCTTTCCATTCTCATCGCTTTACTGTTTATTGTTGCAATGTTGTTGGTGATTTCGGGGCTGGTATTACTGCTGTTCGAAGTGAGCGTCTCCACCCGGCGGATGCGCCAGGGCATGGAAATCGTCATCGAGGAAAATCCACCTGCTTGAGCAACAAGCGACTGTGATCCAGGATCAATATCAGCGGATGAATTTTTTAGTGGGTTTGCCAAGCCGATCATCAACAAACACCGCACGTCATCCCGCGTGACCTTGCCGTCATCCCCTTGAGACCTACGTCATCCCGCATTACCCCACGTCATCCCCGCGCAGGCGGGGATCCACCCGCCAGCTGGCGTATGCCTGCGACTTCCCGAACGTCATCCCCGCCTGCGCGGGGATCCAGCCAGGCAATCTTGTGCCCGGGCAACGGCGCAGGATCTCCGGGGGACGCTACGAGTTCGTCCCTGAAGGCTCTCTTCGGGCATCCTGCCCTCAGAAGCCCCCGGAGCCCCCACCCCGCTACCCGAGCCTCCGGCCTCAGGTTTGTTGCCTGCCCTATAAACCGCTTCTGAACTGAAGTGGCCCAGCCCACCATTGCGACAACGTCGCGCGCTCGCATGACATCGGCCAAGTCGGAACCAAACAGGTTGAACAAATTCTTTTCCATTTTTGTCATGATTGAAGTCGTAAGAGACTAATAATTATTATGAGGTCACAGAGCTCATTAAATTACTGTTCAAGAACGTTAGCAGCCAAAGACGGAATCTCTCGCATCGTCGGAGGTTGCAAAAGTCCCGTAATGGGACTATTCTGTGTTCATGCGCGTCATCGCTCTATCAACGCTGAGGAAATTCTGGGAAAGTTCGCCTTCCTGCGCAGATTCCGTTGAACCAGGAATGGCTTGGTATCGAGAGATCCTCAAGGCTGATTGGTCTACTCCCAATGAGGTAAACGCACAATTCTCAAATGCCAGCGTATTGCGTGATGGTCGTGTTGTTTTCAACGTCGCTGGAAATAAATATCGAGTCGTGGTCTGGATTAATTACTCGCACCGCGTCGTTTATATCCGTTTCATCGGAACGCACAGGCAGTACGATGAAATTGATGCTCAGACAATTTGAGGTGTCCAATGGAAATTCGCCCGATTAAAACAGAAACTGATTACGAGGCTACATTGAGAGAGATTGAAGGCCTTATGCCTGCTGAAGCTGACTCGTCCGAAGGAGATCGGTTGGATGTGCTTGTAACGCTCGTTGAGGCTTACGAACGAGAGCACTATCCAATAGGCTTCCCAGATCCGGTCGAAGCCATCAAATTCCGGATGGAACAGCAAGGCCTTACTGTTGAGGATCTTGTTCCAGTTATTGGTCGCAAGAATCGGGTTTATGAAATCTTGTCCAGAAAGCGACCTCTGACCCTCCGCATGATTGAGGGGTTGCATGAGACATTTTCAATCCCTGCTGAGAGCTTGTTAAAGCACAATTCCCGCCGCGACAGCCATGCTGCTTAGCGTTGGCGAGGTGGCTGCTAATCGGGTAGCCGGGGGTATCTAAACCCTGCCCCCATGATTTTTCCGTCATTCCCGATCGTTACTCCGACATCCAGGCAAGCTTATGCCATGCTGGTCCGATGAAAGGCCCGGGCAGCGGCGCAGGATCTCCGGGGGACGCTACGAGTTCGTCCCTGAAGGCTCTCTTCGGGCGTCCTGCCCTCAGAAGCCCCCGGAGCCCCCACCCCACTGCCCGAGCCTCCGGCCTCAGGTTTGTCGTCCAGAAATCCCTGTTGGACTAAAGTGGCCCAGCCCGCCATTGCACCAACGCCGAACCAAGCGGGATGGATCGAAAGCCATGCGCTGACCTCTGATAGTGGATGTCCCTTTTTGCTTGAAGCGCGCCAGCCTGGTTAACAGGTGCCTGATGCCTTCGGGGGTATTCGGTTCTTGAATGTAGGTGTCCGTTTCCAGGATCAGGCAGTCCAGGCAGCTTTTGCCCACATCGATACCGATATTTCTCTGAGTGTTTCCTATGCGTGCGGAGGTAGTTGTTTTCATGACTCACCCTTGCTACATTCAGGCTCGAGGCCCATTCGACTGTTCGAGTTAAACATAGAATCAGCAGGGCGCCCATGCTTGTTAACGAGCTCGGTCTTGCCGGCGCCATCGCTGCACCGGGCTACCCTGCTGAATACCTGTTGCTGCAGGTATGGGCCTTACTTTATCGCTTTATAAGAATGATGAAAATAATGGGATTTCAATCATACAATTTTCTGCACACGGATAAATTACTCGCTGCGCTCGCAATTTACCGGTGAGCAAAGCGTTATGCAATCCAAATCTGAAACAGTACGAGATAACACCATGGAATATAGAGCAATTGAGGACATACCCGAAGGAACAGCTCTCGAAGAACTGGCGTCGTCAGAGCTCGCGGCACTTGGAGAGCTTTGGAAGGAAAAAAAAGGAGAACTAGAAAACTCAGGTGAGTACCGCAATTTTATTAAACGAATGCAGCGGGAATGGGCCATAGAAACAGGAATCATTGAAAGACTTTACACTTGGGATCGGGGAGTGACAGAAACTCTCATAGAGCAAGGTATTGACTCATCGCTTATCAGCCATGTAGGCGGTATAAATCGAGACGAAGCTGACAATATCGCAAAAATGATTGAGGATCAGCAAAACATCGTCGATGGCCTATTTGGTTTTGTTAAGGGAGAAAATCCCTTTTCTGAGCATTTCATCCGCTCAATGCACGAGCAGTTGACGGCTCACCAAGATTTTACAGAAGCGATGACTCAAGATGGAAAAATCGTCAAGGTCGCCCTAGTCAAGGGGCAATACAAAATGCAGCCAAATAATCCTAAACGGCCGGATGGCGGCATACACGAATATTGCCCTCCAGAGCTAGTAACCGACGAAATGGAGCGCCTAGTAAAGCTTTACTCAAGTTACGAGCAACAGGAAATTGCGCCGGAAATATTATCAGCATGGATACATCACCGTTTCACCCAAATTCACCCTTTTCAGGATGGTAACGGACGAATTGCTAGAGCTATCGCGTCACTTGTCTTTCTAAAGTCAGGACTATTCCCGCTGGTTGTAAGGGATTCGGATCGAGAGGTATATATAGAATATCTAGAGGAGGCAGACAAAGGCGATCTTACTCAACTTGTGAAGTTCTTTGCAAAGCGACAAAGGGACTCGATACTTTCGGCACTGGGAATACAACAACAAGTGGTGCAGGCAAAGCACTCGCAGCAAATTATTAATAATGCGATTGCTCTCCTCAATAGAAAATCTAAAGCAGAAAAGGATCAGTTAAAGGCAATTTATCAAGTAGCCGGAAAATTGCAGATACTTGCAGAGGAAAAACTTGGTGAAATTCAAAACAGCCTGGATCCCCAATTAAGGAATATTGATACGGTTGGAAATGAAACCTACAACTCCAGTATTAAGGCGGCTCGTGATGGCGATGCCGAGAGCTATTTCTTTAGAAGGCAAATCGTCGATATAGCAAAGCAACATGGATACTATGCCAATTGCGACAATTATAAATCGTGGACTAGGCTTATCGTATATACGACTAAAATATTTGAAGTTGTTTTTAGCATTCACGGTTATGGTCATGGTGATAACGGTGTAATGGTCGTGTCCGGCTTCACATTTGAAAAAATCCCTTCAGAAGAAACGAGCTCTGGCACAGAATCGACTGATACCAAACCGTGTAATCAAGATATCTTTCAGTTCAACTACCTAGAAAGCGAACAAAGCATCATAAAGAGGTTCAAGGACTGGCTAGAAGAGTCGGTCACGATTGCATTGGCGGAATGGCAAAGAACAATTGCATAATCGGGTAGCCGGGGGTATCTAGCCCCCCAGCCCCAGGTAAGTCGACCAAGGGAGCCTCCCCCTTGGCCGCTCTCAGAACCGGACGTGAACCTCTCGACTCATCCGGCTCCCATCATTCAGTCCACAGTGAGAAGTCCGCTGACCAATGAACAAATAGATTTTGCCACTCTTTCCTGATCCGCTCCAACCATGCGGAAGCGCGACGTTTATGACCATGTAAGCGCTTGTATTTCCCCATCGCCCAGCGTATCAGGTAGGCGTCTATGTTCTGTACAGCTTTCCTCACTTCCGGGCGCATAAACTGTCCATAGTACTGTATCCAGCCTCGGATAACGGGATTTATCTCCCGCGCTATCGAAACCAGGGTCGCCCCACTCCACAAGTGAATCTTCCATTGCTTGATGCATCGACGGATCGACTTCTTGGCCTTGTCGCTGATTGCCGGAGAAAAGTTAACAAACAACCTCCCGTACCGCGTCCGATTTATCCTGGGTCGAAAGGTGTACCCCAGAAAGTCGAAGCTCGTATCCTCATAGGTCTGAGTTCTCAATTCGTCCTTGCAGTATACGATCCGCGTCTTTTCCGGATGCAGTTCCAGCTTACAGCGTTTCAGGTGCGTTATGTGCTCATCGCCCCCACATCCTCAGCTCCCGACTTGTGATAAAATCATGGAATGCTTGCTTTATACGAGGCAAATATTATGAAAATACAGTCACTTACGACATCTGAACGAATTGTTCTCGCCGAGGCCCTGTGGGACAGCGTAGTCGCGGAAGATGCGGAAATTGAACTCACCGAGTCCCAGAGGGAGGAGCTAGATCGGCGGTTGGAAGCGTTTGAAATCGATCAAGATATAGGAGCTCCATGGTCGAGTGTTAAAGCTCGAATTCTGTCGAAGTAAATGAATTACGCGCTCACACTTCGGAAGGAAGCCGAATTTGATATCAATGAGCATTTCGGTTTCTACGAAGAGAAAAGAGGTGGCCTTGGCCACGATTTTCTCCTGTGTGTTGAGGAGGCTTTAGATAAGATCCAAAGAAACCCGCTTATATACCGTAAGATTCATAAAGAGTTAAGGCGGATTCCAATACGCCGGTTTCCTTATCGTGATTTCTACTTCGTTCAAGGTCAAAAGATAATTGTCACGGCGGTTTTTCATGCTCGTAAAGATCCTACATCTTGGGCTGGCCGCACATAACCAAGCCATTAAATGCGCTCCCTTCGGTCGCCGGGCGATCATTAGTGGGCAAGACAGAGCTTCGCGCCGGTGTTAACCAAGGTTGACATATCGAAAATTGTGAACTAGAGTGGTCACATGTTGGAAGTCTACAAGACTGAAGAATTCGCCCGTTGGTTCAAGAGGCTTCGGGACCGGAAAGCAAAGGCGCGAATCCAAGCTCGGATTGATCGATTGGAGCAGGGTCATTTCGGTGATGTTGAGCCGGTCGGCGACGGAGTCAACGAGTTGCGGCTATTCTACGGACCAGGATATAGAATCTATTTCACCAGGCGTTCTTCAGTTGTAGTCATACTTCTAACAGGGGGTGATAAAAGCTCCCAGAGTAAAGACATTGCGAAAGCCAAAAAATTGGCCCAGCAACTGGAGGTATAGAAATGACCGTGAAACTGAGTCGCTGGGATTCAGCTGAATATCTAAAAACTGATGAAGATATCCAGGCATACCTGGAAGCTGTTCTGGAAGAGGGCGGTGACGATCCGGCCTATATTGTGCATGCGCTTGGGATCATTGCTCGCGCCAAGAATATGAGCCAGCTTGCCAGGGAGGCTGGTCTTTCCAGAGAGGGGCTGTATAAGGCTCTTTCTGAAGAAGGCAATCCTACTTTCGCTACTGTTGCAAAAATTGCAAAAGCCCTGGGCTTGCAAATCAAATTTGAAACAGCTGCGTAGTAATGCCCACTAATCCGGTAGCCGGGGGTATCTAACCCCCAGCCCCCAGGTAAGTCGACCAAGGGAACTT
>JAVVEZ010000122.1:0-7645 GCA_032250895.1 Pseudomonadales bacterium
ACGCACCCCGGCATATTCTTCTTCCGAGCGGGCGTCCCAGATTGCCAGCATCGGCGTGTGTTCGCGCAAACGCCGAAACCCCGGTTTGGCGGCGAGGGCGGCATATTTATCCTGCAATACCTGCATGTCACGGGTGTCACCATAGATATTGTCACCCAGGCAGATGAAAAGATCGGGTTCCATGGCAGCGATGGCGTCCCAGATGGGCTGTTCCTTGTCCTGCCGTGCACAGGAGCCGAAGCCGATGCGACTGACGTCCATGGCGCTGGCAGGGTGCCGGTCAGGGAGGATCGCTGTGGCGGCGCCGGTTTCACTGGCAGCGCTCTGTACTGTGGCGCTCTGGGCAAACACCGGGCCTGACAGCAGGGCACCACTGTCAAGCAGAAACTGGCGGCGTTGAATTTTTCGTTTCATTGTTTTCTCCTGCTGACGGGCTCCCTGGAGAGCCCGTCAGTTGTTGTTGAATCATTGTTTTAGAACAATGATTTGAGAGAGAAGAACAGTGCCCGTGCGGCGCCCGGGAGAACGGTTTGCGCGGTGCCGTCCGGATCCGAGTTGATAAAGCCGCCATTGCCGACCGTGGAGATGTATTTTTTGTCGAGCAGGTTGGTGACATCAAACTGCGCGGTAAGCTCTTTCATGAAACCCATGTTGGCCAGATGGTAGCCCAGGCTCAGGTTTACCATGCTGAAGCCGCTCACGGAGCCCTGGTTCAGAAAGGTGTAGTAACGCTCGTCGGTGTACTTGTAATGCAGTTTGGCAAAGGCCGCGCCGCTCTCGATGGCCAGCTCCGAATTGAACAGCCATTTGGGCGAATCGACGACGGTTTTGCCCTTGGTCGCAACCAGTTCCGTGCCACTGACAAAATCATCCCCATAAGTGGATCGGTTGAAACTGGCCGAGTTGTACCAGGTGAGCCAGTCGCTGAGCTGCCAGTTGAGTCCGGTTTCCAGACCAATGGACTCGACATTGCCGACGTTGGCCAGGGCATTGAAATTACCGATGATGGCCGAACCCTGCTGTATGGCCAGCAGGCGGTTCTTGAAATCCACATAGTAGGCGCTGACCACGCCTTCCAGGGCATCGGTATGGAAGCGCCAGCCGAGTTCCAGGGAGGTGGATTTTTCCGGTTTGATGGTATCGCGAATTGCCTCAAAACCTTCCTGGGTTGCGGAAAATGGCGAGGTTCCGGTGGCAGAGCCAATCAAGGCCCGCACATTCCGTGCGGCAGAGCCAAACAGTTCATGCTGGTCGCCAAGGTTGTAGACGAAACCAATCTGTGGCAGAAACTCTTCATTGGTTTCAATCTTGCCGGTCTTGTTGGGACCCGCGATGGTGTTGGCCTTGGCATCCACGATCACACTCTTGAAGCCAAACTGCAGTTTCAGATTTTCCAGCACCTGCCAGTTGTCCTGCAGATGAATCTGCACGGTGTCGGTATTGAAGGCATACTCCCACTGGGTAAAGAAGGGATCGCGCTGAAACTCCTTGAAGGAACGGGTGGCCTGTTCGAGTGAGGGTTCACCATAGAAACGCCGGGCCTGATTGAACGCATTGTCTTCGTACCAGATGCCGGTGTCGATGCTATGCCTGCCAAGGTCGAAGGTCAGGGCAGAGACCACGCCATTGCGGTCAATGTTGTATTCCGTGGTACGTATCGACAGCGGCGCGCCATCCGGGGTCGGCACGAAGGGCGTGGCCCACAGGCCCTGACCATCGTTGGTGTGACGGTAGACCGTGGTCTTCCACTGCAGCTTGTCTTGCAGGGGCAGTTCCAGTGTCAGGTAGCCGAGGTCGTCCTTGCGCAGGCCGGAGGCGTTCAGGTAGGCGTCCGTGATCTGGGTTTGCTTGCCACTGAAGATGCCCTGCGCAGAGGCAATGGCACGGGCATAGTCGGGGCCGAAGTTGTCCCAGTTGCGGCCCAGCCGATCGATCATTTCCAGCGACATATCCTGGTAGTCGATTTCGACGCGATCCGAGTTGCTGTAATAGCCCGACAGTGTGGCAGCTCCCAGAGGCTGAACGACTTTGACATTGACATATTCCTGTTCCTGGTCACCGAAGCCCTTCCATTTCTCGGTGTCCTGGTTGCCATAACTCACATAAAGCCGTGTGCCGGTAGGCAGGGTGCCACTGTCGATGCGCGCGAAGCCGCGCCGGGCATCATCGCTGCCTGCGGTGCCATTGAGCATCACGCCGAAACTGTCGGAAGGATCGGCCGTCGTGAACGCCAGGGTACCGCCCAGATTACTGGTCGATGCGGTGCCCAGGGCACCGGCTCCCTGGGACAGGGATACCCGGCCCATGTTTTCCGACATGACGGCGCGGCTGATGTGCAGGCCGTTGTGATTGGCGTAGGACATGTCACCCAGGGGTACGCCATCGAGAGTGAAGCCCAACTGATTCTGGTTGAAGCCGCGCACCACGATACGCGTCGACCACTCGTAGGCGCCATAGGGGTCCGCTGATTGGAAATTGACACCGGGCAGTTTCTCGATGGCCTTGAGTGGACTGGTGCCGGCCGGAAATTGTGCGAGCTGACTGGCATTCAGGCTCTGCACCTGGCGGGTTTCGCCTTTTCCGAAAACCGCGATTTCCTGGATTTTCGCTTCGTCATCTGCGCCCAGTGCCACCGCCGGCAGCGTGCCTGAAAGACCCAGAAAAGCAGCGGACAGTAATGACACTGCGTGCCGTTGAGATGGCATTGTCGTCTTTGTTCGATAAGTCATGTTCAGTACTCCCGATTATTGTTGATGAACCGGAGAGCACTGTAGACCCGAGGTATAAAGAACCGTTAAATTGACCATTAACGGTCGGTTAAATTTTGAGACGCTCCGAAGATGAGGCCATAGACACGACCATAGCTTAAATAGCCGTATTGCTCAGGAAGGTGAGGCCGAACGAGCGGCTTCCTCCGGCAGAATGCTGAAGTCGATTTCATCGACAGCCAGCTTCCTCCGGGCCAGGGTGTCCAGTTTGACGAAACGGACGGCAATTCCGGTAATCAGCGCTGGCGTGGATTCCAGGGCGAACGCATTTTATAGGGTGACTGTACAAAATCAGCGACAACAGAGGCGATACAATCATCGCGGATGGCAAAGCTTTCCAGGAAACCCCAGGTTTGCGGTTCACGGAAAATACTGCGTGCGGGGGTACCATCGGTCAGGGTGTACTCGTCCAGCACCCCCTTGTGGTCGATAAAGCCGCGGAACATGGCAACGCCTTGTTCCTCGTCAACCAGGACCGGCCAGTTCCGTACTTCGTTATTGAAGAAATAACGTCCGGACCGAAAACCGCCTTCGATATCAGAGAACAGCATGCCGTTTTCCCGACGAATGGCATCCGCGGTAAAACAGGTGCCCCGGATTTCGCCATTGTTGCGCTCCAGCGTCGAAAAATAGCCGCGGCCGTGTTCAATCAGGCGTTCACGCGGCAAACGCCTTTCCCGGGACACACCGGCAGTGATCACTGGGTCGTGGGCATAGCCTTCATGATCCCCGATGGGCGTGGGTGGGCTGCTGAGATTCCGGCGTGTGGAAATGACATGTTCGATTTCCGTAATTTCCATGCCTTCCACTTTCAGGCGCACGGCGAGAAAACCGGGAATGTCATTCTGCATGATGACAGTATAAATGCCGATCTGGCTGGTTTGCGGGTCCAGCAGGGTCAGGGGTGGCCCCAATTCCTCGGTGACCGTGTGCCAGGTCCCGTCCGGAAAATCCATTTCGACAAAGTTTTCACTGAAACGGACATTGTCATCGATAACCACCTGGCCGGCATCATGGGCCAGGTAGGCCGCACGATAGCTGTCGGCAAATTCCTGCAGGCAAGCCCGGTTACAGCCCACGGTTTGTGCGCTGGCGGCAGACGCCAGCAGGCCACAGGCCAGCATAAGCCCGGGCATGGCAACATTTTTGAATGCTGAAACAGTACGCATTGTTTTCCCTTCCCCTTGTTGTCAATCTTTATTGTTGTGCTTTTCTGTTGTCCACTCATGGACTCATGGAAAGGTATTGGACAGCAGACAAGGCAGTATTATAAGCTTGAAGCCCGGTTTCAGAATAACAATGAATATAACGCGGGAACAATAGCATGGTTGATTTCACAAACGGCCCCGCCCCTGCCGGCTTCATGTCCCCCGAACGTTTCGAAGCCGATATTTTTGACTGCGAAGTCGAAGGCACCATTCCCCGGGACCTTGACGGCGCTTTTGTGCGCGTCGGTGGCGAATGGTTCTATCCGCCATCACGTCCCGATGACAGTCCCTTTTCCTCGGACGGCTTCATCAGCAGTTTCCGTATTCGCAACGGCCTGGTGGACTTCAAGGGGCGTTGGGTACAGACGCCGCGATTTCGCAACAACCTGGCGGCACGCAAACAGCTTTATGGGGTATACCGTAACCCCTTTACCCATGACCCTTCTGTACGCGACCTGGACAAACCCTACCTGGCGACAGTGGCCAATACCTCGCCACTGGCCTTTGGCGGCAAACTCTATGCCCTGAAGGAAGATGCCCATCCCTACGAAGTGAATCCCAACACCCTGGAAACACTGGGTCCCTGGGATTTCAATGGCCAGTACAAAGCGCAGACGTTCAGCGCCCATCCCAAAATCGATCCGGTCAGCGGAGATTTGATCTGCTATGGCTACGAAGCCACAGGGCTGAGTACAGACGACCTGTGGATTTACACGATTTCCCCTGACGGTAATGTCAAAAGCGAAGTTCGTGTCAAGGTGCCCTATGTCAGCACGCTGCATGACATGGTCCTGACCCAGAAGTATTTCATCTTTCCTGTGTACGGCTATGTCACCAGCATGGAAAGACTGCGCGACGGCCACCTGCATTGGGCCTTCGACAAGAACGCGCCGACTTTCTGGGGCATCATCCGCCGGGATGGTGATGGCTCCGACGCCCGCTGGTTCAGGGGGCCCACCAGTGTCGTCATGCATACCATCAATGCCTTTGATGATGGCGACAAGGTGATCGTGGATGCCCCCATCAGTGACGGCAATCCCTTTCCGTTTTTCCCGCAACTGGATGGTTCACGCTGGGATCCGGTTGCGGCACAGCACACCATTCGCCGTCTCACCTTTGATATGGCGTCCCGCAGCGAGGCCTATGATATCCAGATTCTGGACCCGACCAACGTCGTTGACCTGGCACGAGTTGATGACCGCTTCACCAGTTTGCCCTACCGGTATGTGTATTCTTCCATGTCCGACCCAAGCCAGCCCTTTGACCGCGAACGCGCGGGCAATAACCGGGCTGTCAACACCTATTTCCGCTACGATCTGCAAAATGGCCAATGGCGTAAATTTTTTGTCGGCGATGTACACAGCCTGCAGGAAGTGACCTTTATTCCGCGCAGTGCCAATGCCCCGGAAGGCGCCGGCTACCTGATGGGGACGGCCAGCAATTTCGCCGACATGCGTACGGAACTGGTGATTGTCGATGCCGAGGAAATGGAAGAACTGGCCCGTGTTTACCTTCCGTTTCGTCATACACCGCAGGTCCATGCACGCTGGTACTCAAGCACGGAATTGCCTTTGCAGGATACGCCTTTGCCACCCTACACCGGCAGGAGCCAGACCTGATGGACAACACCGATAACAAAGATTCCGGCACATTGCTGACCACTGATCGCCGCACCTTTCTTGGTGCTGTCGGTGTGCTGGCCAGCAATGTGCCACTACCGACTCTGGGCAGTGCAAAACAGGATACAGACCACTGGCAACAGCCTCGTCGTTGCGTCTTCCAGCAGATGCCATATGTCAGCTTTGACGGAGTCGGTGAATCCTACGATGTGCCAACAGGAAACCAGAGCACACGGGAATATCTCGACAGTATCAGCCGCGAGGAATACCTGCGCCGGCACTGGTTTATCTGAATATCGGTCATCAACCGCAGTAGAATCATCCTGAGTCCGACAGACTCATAGGGGGAAACATGAAAACCGTTATAAAAAACCTGGTGGCAGTCATGCTGGTTGTACTGGCCGGTTCTGTACTGGCAGATTACGCCAACGATCGCGCCGAAATTGAAAATCTTTCCAACAAATACATGGTGGCCGTGGATGCCGGGGATATCGATACTGTCATGTCAACCTGGGCCGGGGATGGCCGGCTTGAATGGATCTTCGGCATTGAAAATGGCAAGGATGAAATCTATAAAGCCATGTCCAATTTCGGCGGCGCCCGTTACGAGGAAGTTGCGGACGATGCCACATCCAGATTGCGCACACGCCACCAGATCATCAATCATGTCATCGATGTGGATGGCGACAAGGCCATTACGACAGCCTACTGGTTTGCCATGACCAACCGGTATCCTGAAGAGGAGCTGCGGCTGATGTTTTTTGGCCACTACGCCGATGAACTGGAACGTATCAACGGTGAATGGAAATTCAAGGTTCGCAAGGTCTACAACGAGAATCGTGACAACAAACTGCTCTGGTATCCGGAATTGGGGGAGATCGATCCCCGCACCCGCAAGCCACCGGAATAATTTGTCAGTGTCTCTGGCTCACAAGGTCACGTCTGTCGGACTTGCGACTGACAGACACCGCTTGAAGTTGTGATATAACATTCGGCCCCTGCTGTGGCCTCCAGGAACTCAGTTGCCGCAAGTGCGCTGACTTCCGCTTTGAATTGTGGCCGCTGGCCCATGTCAGTCTTCCTGCCCCTCGATCGGGGCGAGTCCCCGCTGCAATTCCGAGCCGGCATTTCCCTCGAGTGACAACCTTGCACCGCTGCGAATCAGCGCGGTTTCGGGAGGGCCCTGGAAAAACGTATAGCCCTCACGGGTTTCTTTCCAGGCGGACGGGCCGGCCAGATATTTGCCTGCCGCCAGGGTGGCGTCCTTGATGCGCGTGATCAGCGCTTCATAGGCGGCATCGCCCTGGCGCATTCCGGTAAAGCTGCCGATATCCGAACTGGCGGCAAAAACCACATCGACGTGTTCCAGGCCGGCGATCTGGTCGGCAATTTCGATGCCCGCCGGATTTTCAATCATGGCTACGATCATGATGTTGTCATTGGCGGCCTGCCGGTAGCCACGGCCCCAGAGCGTGCCGTATTGGCCGCCGCCCTGGCTGCGCCTGCCCACTGGGGGATACTTGGCATAGGCAATGGCGTTGCGGATTTTTTCGATGCTGTCCACCATGGGGACAATCACGCCCAGTGCACCAATATCCACGGCCTTCTGGATGTCGCCTTCACTGTCGGTGGGGACCCGGATAAAGGGGATGGCCGGTCCGGGGCAGGCACGGATCATGGTGGCGACCTCGGCATAGGTCAGAGGGCTGTGCTGCATCTCGATCCAGAGAAAATCGAAACCGGCATTGGCCATGGCGCAGTAAATATTCAGGTCATTGGTGCTGATGGTGCCGCCCACTACCTGCTCGCCGCGGGCCAGTTTCATCTTTACGGTATTGAACATTTCCGCCTCGGCGGCCTGGACTGAAATGGGTATCAGGCAGGCAAGCAGTGGCAGCAAGGCTTTATGGAAAAGCCCTTTGGCGAAGTGCTGCAACGTGGATTCTGATGGGTTCATGAGTATACCCCCTGAGACATGTCGTATTTATTATATAGGGGTCTTCAGGAAAATTTGTGGGTAAATATTCTCAATTCTGAGCCTCCTGGGGCT
>JAVVEZ010000123.1:0-7608 GCA_032250895.1 Pseudomonadales bacterium
TTTCGGGAAAAACCCTGTCAAGCACTTTTTTCAAAAAATTGTGCTGAATAGTTACCAAATTCATTTGCCGTTTCTGTCAGATAAATACTGAAATTGCCATGTTGTAGACATTGACCACCCACGAATAAAATACAAATATCTGTAAAATAGCTTGTGAAATACGCCAAATTATCCCACCACAAAAACCCTAAGGTGGGCACTTGTGCAAATGAAGGTCTCGGATATATATTCAGCGCAAACATGATTGCCAGCATAAAGTATGTTTTTTTCATGTTACAAGACTCCCTTTTTTGAATTAGATGCCAATATAATCAAGGTCATTAAAGGATTTCAGATGTAATCAGAAAGGGAACAACAAAAAACTCCATTTTCTTGATGTCCTGTTACGGCGGGACAACATATAAATACCCCCCCCCAATTTCAATGTCAAGTAAAAATTAGTGAAATTTTTATTTTTTGTGATGGCAAAATACCATTACTTCGGGATGATATTGAAAAACTCTTCAGACACAATATCCACCCGAGCTGCCCCTTTTTCGTAATAGGTCGTAAATCTTCGTAATAGGTCGTAAATCTGTAGGTATAGAACCGTTTTTCAGTTTCCTGACTCGTTGTTTGCCCTTGGCTTGCCAAACTCGCGATATCCAGAACCTAATTCATTTGCGATTATAGTGACCGTGTTGCACCGTGGTGGCTCCCCTGGGGGGTGGCCCTGCGCTGAAGCTCAGGCGCCCGGCTGCCCGGAATGGTTTTATTTTTCTCCCGGCAAAGCACATACGTTACAATAGGGCCTTTTACCCTGGTTCACTCACGGACATCATGGCTTTGACGGACACGAGCATTGGCTTTATCGGCGCCGGCAACATGGCAGGCGCCCTGATCCGGGGCCTGCTGGCCACAGGCAGGCCCGCGGATTCCCTGTGGGCATCGGATACCGATCAGGCCAGGCTGCAACAATGGCATGCCGAGTGCGGAATTCATACCGGCACGGACAATCAGCAGTTGGTCCGCGAGGTCCAGGTGCTGGTGCTGGCGGTGAAACCCCAGAGCATGGAGGCTGTCGTCAGGCAGCTGCGTCCGGCCCTGGAGGACAGCAAGGTACTGCTGATCTCGGTTGCCGCCGGTATCACCCTGGACAGACTGGCCGCCTGGTCGCCGCCACGACAGGCCATCGTGCGCTGCATGCCCAATACGCCGGCCCTGGTCCTGAGCGGAGCCAGCGCCCTGTTTGCCAATGCGCACACCACGATGGCACAGAAGGCCCTGGCCGCGCAGCTGCTGGCGGCGGTGGGCACAGTCACCTGGCTCCGGGTCGAACAGGATATGGATGCCGTCACTGCCCTGTCCGGTTCGGGACCGGCTTATTTCTTTCTGCTGATGGAAGCCATGCAGGAGGCGGCGGTCGGCCTGGGACTGAGCCCGGAGGTCGCCCGGGATTTGTGTGTGCAAACCGCGCTCGGTGCTGCTAAATTAGCGGGCGCAGACGGCGCCGATGCCGCCGAACTGCGGCGCCGGGTGAGTTCTCCCGGAGGCACCACGGAGGCTGCCATTGCCCAGTTTGAAAAAGAGGGTTTCCAGGCGATGGTGGGCCGGGCCCTGCTCGAGGCCGCGCGGCGCTCCCGGGAATTGTCCTCCCTGCCGGGCCAGATGGACCAGAGTACCTAGGAGCCTGTCGGACTCAGGTGTTCGTAGCGAGGCGAGTGGGAAATCGAGTCCATTTTTTCGGTCTTTTGAGGCGAATAGTGGGGTCTATTTAACGAAAAAGAGCGGAAAAAGGGGCCGATTTCCCGCCGCCGCAGTAGAACTATCCTGAGTCCGACAGGCTCCCAGGGAAGCTCTGATTGACTCGTCATCCCGGCGCGGCAGGCCGGGCTCCGGCTTATTGACGACATGAAGCTGATTCAGAGCTTCCCCAACACGCTACTGACGTACTGACAAGAGAGGAATGAAACAGACATGGCAAGTTCCCTGGGACAGGCACTCATCCTGCTCATCAATACCGTCGGGGGAATTTTCCTGCTGGCGGTGCTGCTACGCTTTCTGCTGCAGGCCACCGGCGCCGATTTTTACAATCCGGTGTCCCAGGCCATCGTCAAACTGACCTCGTCCAGCCTGCGTCCCCTGCGCCGCATCATTCCCGGTTTCCGGGGTCTGGACTTTGCCGCGCTGGTGCTGGCACTGCTGGTCAATACCCTGGCCTCCGCGCTGATGGTGTTCGCGGCCGGCTTTGCATTGCCCGACCTGGGCACCCTGATCAGTTGGGCCTTTGTCGGCATCCTCGCCTTCATCCTCAATATTTACTTCTATGGCCTGCTGATCTCCATCATCGCCAGCTGGATTGCGCCTTACAGTGGCAACCCGATCCTGATGCTGGTGCAGCAACTGATGGAGCCCCTGCAGTCGCTGTTCCGCCGGGTGATTCCGCCCATGGGCGGGCTGGACTTTTCACCCATCTTCATCTTCCTGGGCATCCAGATGCTCGAGATCATTTTCATCGCCAACTTTGTCAGGGGGCTGCGCCTGCCCGCGCAACTGGTCATCGGTGTTTGAGGATCGACCGGACTTGTCATGAAACGACTCATGAAACGACTGCGGCAGCAACATGACTAAAATCATCCCCCCGGATTCCGTCGGCATCGTCAAGCCCCAGTGCATTGCCTTCGAGGAACCCCTGCTGCTGCGCAGCGGCAATGTGATCCCCCGCTACGACCTGATGGTGGAAACCTATGGCGAACTGAATGCAGAGCGCTCCAATGCCGTGCTGATCTGTCATGCTCTCAGCGGTGATCATCACGCGGCGGGTTATTATCGGGAAGACGACGACAAGGAAAAACCCGGCTGGTGGGACTGCTGCATCGGGCCGGGCAAGGCCTTCGACACCAACAAATTCTTTGTCGTTTGTCTGAACAACCTGGGCGGCTGTGCCGGCAGCACCGGCCCCTCGTCCATCAATCCCGACACTGGCAGGCCCTTTGGTCCGGACTTTCCCATCATCACAGTCAGAGACTGGGTCCACAGCCAGGCCCGGCTGGCCGATTACCTGGGCATCGAATGCTGGGCGGCGGTGATCGGCGGCAGTCTGGGTGGCATGCAGGTCATGCGCTGGGCCATCAGCTATCCCGAGCGGCTGCGCAATGCCATCGTGATTGCCGCCGCGCCCAAGCTCTCCGCGCAGAATATCGCCTTCAACGAAGTCGCCCGCCAGTCCATCACCAGCGACCCCGACTTCCACAACGGCCGCTATTACGACCATGACACCTTTCCCAAGAAGGGTTTGATGCTGGCCCGCATGGTGGGGCACATCACCTACCTGTCGGACAATGCCATGCGCGACAAATTCGGCAAGAATGGCAGCAAGAGCAATCTGGGCCGCGACCTGCTCACCGGCAAACTGAGCTTTGGTTTTGATGTCGACTTCCAGGTGCAGCGTTACCTGCAATACAAGGGCGAAACGTTCTCCGTCAGCTTCGATGCCAACACCTACCTGCTGATCACCAAGACCCTGGATTATTTTGACCCCTCGGTTGATTATGAGGGTGATTTCAGCAAGGCCTTTGCCCGCAGTCAGTGCCGCTTTCTGGTGGTATCCTTCAGCAGTGACTGGCGCTTTCCTCCGGAACGATCCCGGGAAATCGTCAATGCGCTGCTGCAGGCCAAGAAAGCTGTCAGCTATCTGGCCATCGATGCCGATGGCGGCCATGACGCCTTTCTGCTGCCCATTCCACGCTATATCGATGACCTGAAAGCCTTCATGTCCGGCGTGGAACGCGAGCTGTTGCATGACGAAGGGGGAGCCTGATGCGCGCTGACCTGGAGATCATTCAGCAATGGATTGAACCGAACAGCCGGGTGCTGGACCTGGGCTGCGGCGACGGCGCCCTGCTGCAGCGCCTGAAACAGGACAAGAACGTCAGCGACTGCGGTCTTGAAATCGACCCGGCCCAGATCAGGCAGTGCCTGGCCCTTGGCATCAACGTGATCGAACAGGACCTGGACCAGGGGCTCAGCAATTTTGAATCGGGCAGTTTCGACACCGTGGTGCTTGCCCACACCCTGCAGGCCGTCCATCGGCCGGACCTGCTGGTGGAAGAAATGCTGCGGGTGGGCCGGAGCTGCATCATCACCTTTCCCAATTTCGCTTACTGGCCCTATCGTCTTTATCTGCTGGGCCGGGGCCGCATGCCGGTATCGCGCTTTCTGCCCTATGCCTGGTATGACACGCCCAATATTCATTTCTGCACGGTACGTGATTTTGATACCCTGTGTGCCGAACGCGGCATAAGGATTCTGCATCGGACCGTTCTCGACGACAGTTACCGCAGCACGGCCTTAATGACCTTCAATCCCAACTTCTTTGGCATGAATGCCCTCTACCACATTAGCCGATAAGTCTTATGAAACAGTTCAAATACCGCTTTCTGTCCACCCTGATGCTGCTGCTCTCAGCGTCCCTGCAAGCGGAACAGGCACAGGATTTTGGTGCCTATACGGTGCACTACATTGCCGTGAACTCGACCTTTCTGGATCCTGAAATCGCCCGCCAATACGGTATCACCCGCAGCGAGCGCCGCGGCTTCGTGAATATTTCCGTGCTGAAAAACAGCGCCGACGGCAACGGTCCGGCAGTAAGCGCGCACATCGAAGGCCTCAAAAAAAACCTGCTGCAGCAGGCACAGCCCCTGAACTTTACGGAAATCCGCGAGGCTCAGGCCATTTACTACCTGGGTGAGTTTGACTTCTCCAATGCGGAAACGCTGCGCTTCGAGCTGCAGATTCAACCTGAAGCCCGGGGCCCGGTTTATCCCCTGACCTGGACTACCCGGCTCTACAGCGATTGAGTCCCATGCAGGAAATCGTCCTTGCCAGCGGCAATGCCGCCAAGTTGCGGGAACTTCAGGAAACCCTGGGGTCTGCCCATATCCGCTTCATCCCCCAAACCGGGCTGGCCATTCCGGATGCCGTGGAGGATGGCCTGAGTTTTGTCGAAAACGCCCTTATCAAGGCCCGCCATGCCAGCCAGCTCAGTGGCCTGCCCGCGCTGGCCGATGACTCGGGTCTGGAAGTGGATGCGCTCGGGGGTGAACCGGGCATTCATTCCGCCCGCTATGCGGCCGATGAATATGAAAACGGTGCCAATGGCAACAGTGACGATGAAGCCAACAACCGTAAACTGCTGGAACGGCTCGCCGCCGTGCCGATGGCACAGCGCAGTGCCCGCTTTCACTGTGTCATTGTTTTCATGCGCCATGCCCGGGACCCGGTGCCACTGATCTGCCAGGGCAGCTGGGAAGGGCGCATCCTGCCGGCTCCCGTCGGCCATCATGGTTTCGGCTATGATCCGCTGTTCTATGTGCCCAGCCATGACTGTAGCTCGGCCCAGCTCCCGCCTGAAATCAAGAACCGGCTCAGCCACCGGGGCCAGGCCATCCGTCAGTTACTGGCGCGCTGGGCACCATGAGTTCCCCACCCCCGACTCTGCCGCCGCTGAGTCTCTACATTCACGTGCCCTGGTGTGTGCGCAAATGTCCCTACTGCGATTTCAACTCGCATCAACAGTCCGGGGAACTGCCTGAAGCAGCCTACATCCAGGCGCTGCTGGACGATCTGCGCATGGACCTGCCCTATGTGCAAGGTCGCCCCCTGCAATCCATCTTCATCGGCGGCGGCACCCCCAGCCTGTTTTCCGCCGACGCCTATGCCAGGCTGCTGACGGCCATCGCCGATCTGCTCGACTTTGCGCCAGATATCGAAATTACCCTGGAGGCCAACCCCGGCACCTTTGAGCAAAAAAAATTCGGCGATTTTCGCCGCACCGGCATCAACCGCCTGTCCATCGGCGTGCAGAGTTTCAACGATGTCCTGCTGAAAAAACTGGGCCGCATCCACAACGCCGGGGAAGCCCTGCGGGCGGCGGCCATCGCCCACGAGGCCGGCTTCGGCAATTTCAATCTGGATCTCATGTTTGGCCTGCCCGGACAAAGCCGGCAGCAGGCGCTGCAGGATCTGGAAAACGCCGTGGCCTGCAAGCCCCGGCATATTTCCTGGTACCAGCTCACCCTCGAACCGAATACCGAATTTTATCGCTTCCCCCCGGCGCTGCCGGACGACGACGAGATTCATGAGATCCACAGCGCCGGCCAGGCCCTGCTGGCCAACCGGGGTTTTTCCCGCTATGAAATTTCCGCCTATGCCAGGCCCGGGCAGCAGGCCCGGCACAATCTCAATTATTGGCAGTTCGGTGATTACCTGGGCATTGGTGCCGGTGCCCACGGCAAACTGACCCTGGCGGCGGGCGATATCATTCGTACCCGCAAGACCCGCCAGCCCGGACATTACCTGGACCTGCACAAGGTCTTTACGGCCGAAACCCGCAGCGTGGCCAAGAGCGAGCTGCCACTGGAATTCATGATGAATGCCTTGCGGCTGTCGGACGGGGTCCCCCTGCAACTGTTTGCGGCCCGAACCGGTCTTGCCCTGAGCCAGGTGCAGCCCGCGCTGGACCAGCTCCAGGCCAGAGGCCTGCTGGAATGCAATGCGGACAATATCCGGCCCAGCGCCAAGGGTCTGCTGTTTCTGAACGAACTGTTGCTGGCCTTCATGTAAGGCCGTCATTGCATAAAGGCCGTTACGTTTCCGGGTTCTCCAGGCACTGAATTGCGCTATCATAGAGCCCTGGTTTTTCGGAGCATTCTGCATGTCCACGTCCAACAGCCAAGCGGCCCCCTGCGTCCACGGCTTCGTCAGTGCCTCCTGTTCAGACTGTAATCTGAAGGGACTGTGCCTGCCGATTGCCATGGACATCAAGGATATCGACCGGCTTGACCGCATCATCCAGCGCAACCGTCTGATCCAGGGCGGGGAACACCTCTACCACAGCGACGACAGCTTCACGGCCATCTATGCCGTGCGTTCCGGTTCACTCAAGACCTACATGATCAATGCAGAAGGCGTGGAACAGGTCATCGGCTTCTGTCTGCCGGGCGAAATCCTGGGGCTCGATGGCGTCGGCAACGACGCTCATGACTGTCATGTGGTAGCCATGGAGACCTCCAGTATCTGTGAAATCCCCTTTGCCCGGCTGGAGGAACTGTCCCGCCAGATTCCTTCCCTGCAGCGTCACTTCTTCCAGCTGATGGGGCAGCAGATCAAGTCCGACCACCAGATGATGCTGACCCTGAGCAAGAAGAATGCCGACGGTCGTCTTGCCACCTTGCTGGTCTCGCTGTCCAGGCGCTACAGCCGCCGCAAACTCTCTGCCAGTGCCATGCACCTGCCGATGTCGCGCAACGATATCGGCAACTTCCTGGGCCTCACCATCGAGACCGTCAGCCGCACCTTCAGCCGCCTGCAAAAGGAAGGCATCATCGATGTGAGCGGCCGGGAAATCCTGATCAAGGACCACGAGCGTCTCAATGCGCTGTGCCAGAATTCGCGCTAAGGAGCCTGTCGGACTCAGGTGTTCGTAGCGAGGCGAGTGGGAAATCGAGTCCATTTTTTCGGTCTTTTGAGGCGAATAGTGGGGCCTATTTAACGACAAATCGGCAGGATTGCCGATTTGCACGGCTGCAAGCCGCCCCGCAGGGGTGGGGCACAAGGATGTGCCCCATG
>JAVVEZ010000028.1:0-39192 GCA_032250895.1 Pseudomonadales bacterium
CATTGCATTGAGAATGGTCATCATTTTTCACATGCAGGCGGTCAGTGCCGCTTCCTGGCGTGTTGCCGGTTCAAGTCAAAGGCCCGGGCAGCGGGGCAGACTCTCCGGGGGACGCTACGAGTTCATCCCTGAAGGCTCTCTTCGGGCGTCCTGCCCTCAGAAGCCCCCGGAGCCCCCGCCCCGCTGCCCGGGCCTCCGGCTTCAGCTTTGTTGCCTATAAACCTCTGTTATGTTCTCATCGTCACTCCTTGACACTGTTATCATGTATGATAACCTTCGTTCATGTCATGGATCGTCACATTTTTCAACGAAAAGGTTCGCGAGGAAACGCTCGGATTCCCGGACGGGATATTGGTTGATTTTCTTCATATGGCGGAAATCATTGAAAAATTTGGCCCAGCAATTGGAAAGCCCTATACAGCCCTATGGGCTCAGGTCTGTTTGAGATACGGGTACGAGGGAAAGAAGGCATAGGCCGGTCACTTTTCTGTACAGTTAAAGGCCAAGAGATAATCATCCTGAGCTCTTTCGTCAAGAAGACACAAAAGACTCCCCAGAAGGAGATTGATAAGGCCCGCAAGCGAATGAAGGAGTTAAAAAATGGCTAGACCAACATTGAAATCCTTCAAGGAAGAAGCGTTAAAACGTGAGGGAGTCAAGAAAGGCTATGACGATCTCTCCGCAGCCTATGAAGTGCGTACGCAACTGATTGCGCTGCGGCAGCAAGCCGGACTTACTCAAGAGCAAATTGCAGAAATTTTGCAGACTAAGAAAAGTAATATCTCCAGGTTGGAAAGTGTAAGCTCAAACATTTCTCCCAAGCTCTCTACACTTACCGATTATGCAGCAGCAATGGGCTACAAGCTAAAAATTGAGTTCGTGCCAGATAATGAAGTGCGAACATAACCGTTCCTGAGCGACAAAAGTATGCGGCTGTAATGGCCGTGGAGCGAAGGGGCCACGTCATCGGGCCTGCTGTATTGAGACAAGCGCATTGCGGAACGATCCAGGGCAACAGGCAATACCTTCTGCGGCAGATGGTTGGTTGGGAGGTTCGATGATACGAGCCGTATGGTGCGAGAGTATCACGTTTCGGTTGTTTATCGCGCTGACGCAAACGGCATCGTCATATTTGCGGTTGCCAACCACTTGCGCTTTCCCGAATATTGGACTTCGCGTCTGTAATTGCGCTAACAAGCGACGGTGGTCCAAAATCAATACCAGGGGATGAATTTTTTGGTGGGTTTGCCACGCCTGATCATCACGGATCATTGCATTGAGAATGGTCATCATTTTTCACATGCAGGCGGTCAGTGCCGCTTCCTGGCGTGTTGCCGGTTCAAGTCAAAGACTCGGGCAGCGGGGCAGGATGGGATCAAAAGCCAAGCGGAGACATTTATCGCCAGTTGAGGCACCGGGGTGTTGAACGCGTTCTGGCGTGGAATACAGCGAAATCAGCGCATGCCCCCTGGCGCTTGAGTAATAGCCCGGCACTTTACCGGGTCTTACCAAACAGTTACTTTAGAGACTTGGGGCTGCCGGCGTTGGCGGCATGAGGAATGTGTGAACTTGAAGCGTCGTGATACGTGATACGTATGCCCAGTGATTGGGAGGAGCGGGACTGTGAGTGAGGCCCCGCTCTATTCCGATTATGCGGCACTGGAAAAGGGAGGGCTTGATGACTATTCTCACACGGGATCAGAAATACGCATATCCATCGCTTATTACAGCATTATGCGAACGTGATGCGTACACCAGAGCTCATTGTGATCGAGTGTGTGCGCTTGCACTGGAAATGGGTCATGCCGTCGCGTTGCCGGCGATCGACCTGGAATCCTTGCGTATCGCCAGTCAATTACATGATGTAGGGAAGATTGGCGTGCGCGATGATGTTCTTATGAAACCTGGCAAGTTAACACCCGGCGAATGGGAGGAGATGAAGAACCATGCGATCTATGGTGAACGAATAGTCAAGGATACGTTTTTATCGAATGGCGCTGAGGTTGCCTCTATCGTCAGGCATCATCATGAGGCATTTGACGGAAGTGGTTACCCTGATGGTCTGGCAGGCAGCGTGATTCCGCTGAATTGCCGGATACTTTTGGTCATTGACTCCTATGACGCCATGACGACGGGAAGGCCATACCGCAAGGCCCGATCACATGGTGCAGCCCTGGATATCTTGGGCCAGGAAGTGGGCGCGAAGCTTGATCCGGATATCTTTCCTGTGTTTTTGAAAGTCATTGCTCGCAGTTTCGCGCGTCGTTCCTGATCATTTGACCGGATGCAGTCGGAAGTAAAGCACGCCAAGACAGACCATCGCCAGGGCGCTGCGCGGTCCCATTACTAATGAAAAATACGTGGCACACCCGGATCTTCTTTCTGGGCAAACAGTTCATCTATCTCATGGCGGGCAAAACTGTAATGTTGGTTGCAGAATTCACAGTCGACCTCGACGGCGGCCTGGGTTTGCAAGAGTTCATACAGCTCGTCCCGGCCAAGGGCAATCAGCGTGTTGTGAATTTTTGTGCGTGAGCAGCTGCATTCAAAGGTCAGCGCAGAGGGGCTGAAAAGGCGCAGCTCTTCTTCATGAAACAAACGGTGCAGAAAGTCCTCGGCATCGAGTTGCAGAATCTCTGCGGCCGTGGTGGTTCCCGCCAGCAGGCTAATCCTTTCCCAGTCTTCAGGCTCTTTGCTGCTGGCCGGCAGTTCCTGCAGGAACAGGCCCGCCACGCGCGCCTTGTCGACAAAAAGCCAGAACCGGGACTTCAGCTGTTCGGAATTCATGAAATACGTTTCAAGCGCGTCGGTCAGCCGCCGCCCTTCCAGCGCGACAATACTCTGATAACGCTCGGCTTGCTGATTGTTGACCGTCATGACGATATGGCCCTGACCGTAGATTTCTGTCAGCGGACCTGCGGGAACACTGCCCTGCCAACGGGCCAGGCCGCGGAGTTTGCCATCATGGCTGGCCTGGGTCACCAGCGTGGCAAGAGGCCCGCTGCCCTGTATCTGCAGAATCAATGAACCCTTGAATTTGATGGTGGCCGACAGAATGCCGATAATGGCCAGTGCCTCGCCGAGTTGAGCCTGCACGTTCTCCGGATAGGAATGGCGTTCGAGCACCGCCTGCCAGGTCCGGTCGAGATAGATGAGTTCTCCCCGGATGGCCAGTTTGTCGAAAATAAAGCGGAAAAGCTGATCCTGAACCATACTGCCTGCCATGGGCAAATCGACGGCAGCACCCAGACAGACGGATGTTTCCGGAGATTTGCGGAAATGGTCAATTCTCTATGGATAGCATCCCGGTTACAATAGCTTCTGGACAGCGTTATCCCGTCCTCTGTCAATTTTCCCTCAGCGCAGGAATCCGCTTTTGTTTTCTGATCTCGATTTGCATGAAAGTCTGCACAAGGCACTGGAAAAAATGAATTTCAGTCAGCCCACGCCGGTTCAGGAAGCCGTGATTCCTGTTGCCCTGACGGGTGTCGATCTGCAGGTCAGTGCAGAAACCGGCAGCGGCAAGACGGCCGCCTATGTGCTGCCGGCTCTGCAGCATCTGCTGCGCAATCCGGCGCCGGACACCGCCACCCGCTGTCTGGTCCTGGTGCCCACGCGGGAGCTGGCTCAGCAGGTATTCAAGGACTGTCAACTGCTGGCGCAATGTACCTCGATCAAGGCAGAGGCGGTGACGGGAGGGGCCAGTTTCAATGAGCAGAAGGCCCTGATACGGAAAAACCCGGAAATTCTGATCGGCACGCCGGGGCGCCTGCTGGAACATGTCCAGAAAAAATCCATCGAATTAAAGGACCTGGACATTCTGGTGCTGGATGAGGCCGATCGCATGCTGGACATGGGTTTCAGGGAGGATGTCCTGGCCATTGTCGCGGCCTGTAACAGCAAGCGGCAGACCCTTCTGCTGTCGGCGACGCTCAGGCACGATGGCATCGGCAGAATTGCCGGGCACATCCTGCAGACCCCGCACATCGTCGATCTGGGCTCGGCAAAAGAGCAGCACAGCAGCATTGTGCAGCAGATCATCATTGCCGATGACCTGACCCACAAGGAGCAGCTCTGCACCTGGCTGCTGGCGCATGAAAAATATGGCAAGGTCCTGATTTTCAGCAATACCCGTGAACATGCCGACAAGCTGGCATCCTTGCTGCGCTATCACAAGCAGCGGGTTGCCAGCCTGCATGGCGACATGCAGCAGGATGAAAGGACGCGGGTCATGAATCTTTTTCGCAGCGGCGCAGTAAAGGTGCTCGTGGCCACGGATCTGGCGGCCCGTGGTCTGGATGTCAAGGGGGTTGACCTGGTGATCAATTTTGCCATGGCCCGCTCCGGCGACGAGTATGTACACCGGATCGGACGCACTGGCCGGGCCGGAGAACAGGGCCTGGCCATATCCCTGATCGCCCCCCAGGAATGGAACCTGATGTCGGGCATCGAGCGTTATCTGGGTCTGAGCTTTGAGCGTCGGGTCATCAAGGAGCTTCCAGCGCGTTTTCAGGGGCCGAAAAAGAAAAAAATTGCCAGAAAGGACAGGGACAAAAAAAATTCTGCGCCTGCCGAGCGGGGCCAGCAGCCCAAGTTCAAGGAAAGGCATCGCTACAAGAAAAATATCGGCAAGCGCCGGAAACCGGCTGACAAGGCCGATACAGGCGGGGGTCCCGGCAAGGGCATTGAACGAAGCATCGATAAGGGCGGGGATGTGAAGGAGCGGCCGGCAGTGCCCGAGGGTTTCCTGCCGCTGACAAGGAAATAAGGCAGTGCCCTAATACTCCCACTCCATATTGCTGGCGATCAGATTCACGTAGCGGCCTATGGATTCCTGCTTTTCCCCCACCACGACAAGGTTGCCCTTGGGGGTCGGGGATACGATGCCATCGAAGCGGCTGTCAGAGATGCTCATCGTGCTGCGTGCTATGGCGCTGGGTATCATGAAGATGGTCACCGGCCCCTTTTCCCCTGCAATCACCATGTGCATGGAGTATTGCTGGGCTACCCAGCAATCCTCCGCCACTTTTACATCAAGGTTATGCGACACCGGATTTTCGCCCAGATGACCGCCAACCTCGTACAGGGACATTTTCTGGTTGAGTGCCGCGATGGACAGATGATCATTCATATCCAGAAAATCTATTTCTGCGTAGATGTGGCCGAAGACTTCCCGGGCCAAAGTCTGTTCGCTGGCACTGAGGTTGCCGGGTTCGACTTGCTGTTGCTGTTGCTGTGGCAGGCTAAAAAAGACAAGGCCCACTGCAATCAGCAGGGAGGCTGCGATGGGCAGGGCTTTCTGCCAGAGCCAGGGTCGCGACACGAGAACGCCGCCTGCCTGCCCGCCCGCTCCGCCGGTACGAGATGCAGAACGAGAGGCCAGTGACTCCGGATCCAGCAGGCGCTCACGCAAACCCTCGGGTACAGGAATGCTGGTCAGACCCTCGCACAGGCGCATGTTGAAGGCCTGCAGACTGGCCAGGAAGGCTTCACGCTCAGGCTGCTCGGCCAGTGCCGCAAGAAACTCGGGGCTGTTGTCCTGCGGGTCGGCGTAGGCACGCTGTTTGAATTCTGAGTCGTTCATCATTGATCATTACCTGTGCTGGTGTTGTCTAGCTGTTATCAAGTTCCTGTTTCAGTTTGTTCCTGGCTCTGAACAGGCGGGTCATGACCGTATTGTTGTTCAGGTTCAGGATATTGGCGATTTCTTCGCCACTGAAACCACCGACTATCTGGAGCAGCAGGGGTTCCCGATAATCGGGTTCCAGCTTCTCCATGGCCCGGTAAAGCAATTCCCGTTCCATGCTCTGATCGGGCGTGTCGGCATCCTTGTCGGAAAGCTCCATGTCTTCAATATCATCAAGCTCCGGACGAAATTTCTCGTACAGGCGGGCATTCTCCCGGCGCAGGATGGTAAACAACCAGGCCTTGGCTGCACCGGCATTCTCCAGGCTGTCAATAGACCGCCACGCCCGCAGAAAAGTTTCCTGCGCCAGATCCTCAGCGGTGGAACGATCCTTGCTGAGCCAGTAGGCATAGCGGAATATGTCACTGTAGTATTCGTTGACCAGGGCCTCGTAATACTGTCTTCTGGAACCAGTCCCTTCAAAGACCGGGCCCTCCTGTTTTTCTTTCGAGGCCATAGGTATCGTTTTTATAAGTTTGGAGTGGAGTAGAGATGGAAATATGACGCGATTATTGCCGATTCCGACTGGCCATGGCAAGGAATCATGACAGCAGGTCCGGATACGCCCAAAAGAAGTAGCGGAGAACCGTTTAAATGCTTTCTTAATCCTTAACGTGATCTTCCGCACCCCTTTACCTTATCTTTATCTGAACATGCTAATCTGCATTCCGGTTTATTGTCCTGCTGGTCAATGCATAGCGAGGCAGCAAGTAAGATGAGCAAAAAAAAAATCGTGGTAGTGGAAGATGAACCGGATATTCTGGAAGTTCTGACCTATAACCTCCGGCGCGAAGGCTACGAGGTGGAGAGTGCCCACAACGGGACCATTGCCCTGTCCCTGATCAATAAGGTCATTCCCCATCTGGTGCTGCTGGACCTGATGCTGCCGGGCATGGACGGCATCGAAATCTGCCGCCAGTTGAAGAATAATCCGGCTACCCGAAATGTCTTGATCATCATGGTCACCGCCAAGGGTGAGGAAAGTGACGTGGTGCTCGGATTGGGCGTGGGCGCGGATGACTATATCGCCAAACCTTTCAGCCCCAAAGAACTGATCGCACGGGTCAAGGCAGTATCGAGACGCGGGGTGCTGGCCGAAGCGACACCGGTCAGGGAAACCCTGGAAGTGGGCGGCCTGGAGATCGATGCCGGCAAACACAAGGTTTCCGTACAGGGCCAGGAGATTCATCTGACGGCGACGGAATTTCGCCTCCTGCATTACCTGGCCAGTTATCCGGGGCGGGTCTTCTCCAGGGAGCAGTTGCTCAGCAAGGCCCTGGGTGACGATACCGTCGTGGTGGACAGGAATATCGATGTGCATATCCGGGGGATACGCAAGAAGATGGAGTTGGACGCGCCTCTGATTGAAACCATTCGTGGTGTAGGATACCGTTTCAAGGATATGGTCTAGCCGTCCGTTTATACTCAGGTAATCTTCATTGCGTCGTCTCAAACCATGATCATCAAATCCCAGTTCTTCTGGCGCAGCTATCTCAGTTATGCGGCCGTGGTTTTTTTCTGCACCCTGCTGCTTTCCGCCTGGTATGCCAGTCAACTGGTCGATGATGAGCTTGCGCAATTGGAAGACGTGCTGCGGGAGGATGCCATCATGATGAGCCAGGCGGCTCTGAGACCCTTGCGGACACTCAACCATCCTGATCTTGATGCGCTTGCCAGCAGTTTTTTCAATGCGACCGGGCAGCGCCTGAGCATTATCGACGGCAATGGCGTGGTGCTGGCCGACTCGCATGAAAATCCCGGGCAGATGGACAACCATCTACAGCGCCCGGAGATGCTGGATGCCATCAGTCGGGGCAGTGGCCGGGCCCTGCGCTTCAGTCAAACCCTCAATGAACAATTTCTGTATTATGCAGTGCCGGTCGTCGCTGACAGCGGGCAGTTGCTGGGTTTTGTGCGAACCGCCCTGCCGGTCGCCAGGCTGGAGTCGACACGCCGGGATATTTACCTGTGGATGTTGCAACATGCGGCCATCGTGGCCTTTTTCGGCTTGTTTCTGGCTTTTTATCTGGCGGCCAGGCAGGCAATGGCAGTGGAACGCATTACCCGGGTGGCGGAGGTCATAGCCGCTGGTGATTTTGAAAAAAGATTGCCGGTGGACAATGTGCTGGGTTTGAAAAAGCTGGCGGAAGTCGTCAATCAGATGGCCAGAAGTTCTGCCCAGCGGGTTTCCGTCATTACCTCGGACCGGAATCGGCTGGCGGCCATTTTTGCCGGCATGGTGGAAGGGGTGATAGATGTGGACCAGAATCAGCGCATCCTGCATATCAATGAGGCGGCGGCCAAGTTGCTGGGGGTGGGAGAAAAATCCTGCCTCAACAAGCCGGTCTGGCAGGAAATCAGGAGTCGCGAGATCAATCAGGCGCTGGAAGAGGCAATCAGGGCGCATACCGTGGTCAAGACCCAGATGCGGCTGTCGAGGCAGTCTGATGAACTGGTGGTGGATATTTATGTGGCATCCCTGAGTGACGATTCCGGAAATGCCATTGGCGCCATCATCGTTCTGAATGACATCACCGATCTCAAGAACCTGGAGCGGGTGCGCACAGATTTCGTGGCCAATGCCTCGCATGAACTGAAGACGCCGATCACCGCCATCCGGGGCCTGTCCGAGACCCTGATCAGCGATGCCCAGGTGGATCGCGCTACGATGCTGAGGTTTGTTGAAAGAATCCATGCCCAGAGCCTGCGGCTGTCCCACCTGATTGCGGATCTGATGACGATCTCGAGACTGGAATCTGCCCAGAACGATGGGGAATTTGCGCCGTTGAGCATGAACAAGCTGGTACAGCGGGCGCTACAGGCGGCAGAATCGGCTCGCGAAGCCAAACATCAAAGCCTGGAGGTGGACCTTCCTGACGAGAAAATTCAGGTTTACGGTGATAATCAGGCCCTCAGCCAACTGGTGGACAACCTGATCGACAATGCCATCAAATACACGCCTGAACATGGCCGCCTCAAAGTGAGTCTGAGCGCCAACAGAGAGCATATGGAACTGAGCGTGGAAGACAGTGGCATTGGCATCAGTCCACAATACCAGCAGCGGGTGTTCGAACGTTTTTACCGGGTTGACAAGGCCCGTTCGCAAAGTCTGGGAGGAACCGGGCTGGGCTTGTCGATTGTCAAAAATATCGCCGAACGTCATGGGGGACTTGTCACGCTGGAAAGTCATGTAGGCTCGGGGTCCAGATTTACCTTCAGCATGCCGCTGGCGCCTTCCTGAGAATCGGCGATCTTTATACATTCTTAACAATGGGGTGTGACAATCGCGCCTGCCCAAATTCTTCTCCACGAGGTGACCTTTATGCTGCCTGACTCAATTTATCGGAATGCGCGTGTGCTTGGAGTCCTGGCCATGCTCGGCGGACTGGCGTCCTGTTCGCAGGAGCAGGCCCCTGACGAAAACCGGCTGAGCGGGGCAGTGAGCCTGGACGGCTCCAGCACGGTGTTTCCGATCAGCGAGGCGGTGGCTGAAGAGTTCCTGACAGAGGCGCCCGGCGTCCGGGTGACGGTTGGTGTATCCGGTACGGGCGGAGGCTTCAAAAAATTTCTGGCCGGCGAGATTGATATCAATGATGCTTCCCGCCAGATCAGTGCCTCGGAGCAGGCTGTCGCCGAGGCCAACGGCCTCGAGTATCTGGAAATTCCGGTAGCCTTTGACGGCTTGTCAGTGGTGGTGAATCCCAAAAATACCTGGGTGGACAGCCTCAGCGTGGAGGAATTGCAGAAAATCTGGCAGCCGGGCAGCACCGTCGACTCCTGGAATGATGTGCGTGCGGGCTGGCCGGACCAGCCCCTGCGCCTGTATGGGCCCGGGACGGATTCCGGGACTTTCGATTACTTTACCGAGGCAGTCAATGGCAAGGCCGGTATCTCCAGGCCTGATTATACCGCCAGTGAAGATGACAATGTCCTGGTACAGGGGATCGAGGGTGATGAGAGCTCCCTGGGCTTTTTTGGCTATGCCTACTATCAGGCCAACAAGGACAAACTGAAGCTGGTTCCGATAGATGGGGGCAGCGAGCCGGTGTTGCCATCTCACGAGACCATAGCCGATAACAGCTACAGCCCCTTGTCGCGCCCCATCTTCATTTATCTGAGTAAAAATGCTGCCGCCCGGCCTGAAGTGCGGGCCTTCGTCGATTTTTATGTCAAGCATGCCGGCGTTCTTGCCTCTGAAGTAGGCTATATCGCCATGCCTGAAGCGGATTACGACGCTGTCAAAGCAGCCATTGCCGCTTTTGAGGCTTTCTAGGAACGCGCTGAAAAACGCGTCATCCCGGCGCAGGCCGGGATTGTTCAGAGTTTCCAAAATAAAGGTTCAGACTCAGGCCTGAAGTCGTTTAAAATCCGCGCTGACATCCTGGTCAGCCTGAAGAGACAGCCGCAGAAATCAATCATGGTGAAAGAAACAGACCTCGCCAGACCTGATGCAGCCCCGGTCGCAGCAGTATTGCCCATTGCCAGGGCCCGTATCCGCTGGGCTGAGTCCGGGATCAAAACCTGGCTGGCTGGCTGTGCCCTGGTTTCCATTGTCACCACCCTGGCCATCGTCATTCTTCTGGTAACGGAATCCTTCGAATTCTTTCAGGAAATCAGCCCCGCTGAATTTTTCCTGGGGACCCGTTGGGTGCCTCTGCTGGAACCTCAGTCCTTCGGGGTCTTGCCACTGGTCTGGGGAACCTTGCTGGTGACGGTCGGCGCTGCCGTCATTGCCATTCCGATGGGTCTTGCCAGCGCCATCTACCTCAGTGAGTATGCGTCGGCACGGGTACGCCGCTGGATAAAGCCCCTGCTGGAGTTGCTGGCAGGGATACCGACAGTGGTCTTCGGTTATTTTGCCCTGACGTTCGTTACACCCCTGCTGCGCCACTTTATTCCTGGAATCCAGGTGTTCAACGCCCTGAGCGCCGCCATCGTGGTGGGCATCATGATTCTGCCCACGATCGCGACCCTGAGTGACAATGCCCTCAGAGCCGTGCCTGTCAGTCTTCGGCAGGGTGCTTATGCGCTGGGCGCCACGTCGTTTGAAGTGACCACCAAGGTGGTGGTCCCTGCCGGTCTTTCCGGGGTGATGGCCTCATTCCTGCTGGCCCTGTCCCGGGCCATCGGTGAAACCATGGCGGTGACGCTGGCGGCGGGGGCAACCCCCAACATTGCATTTACCATGCTGGAGAGCATACAGACCATCACTGCCTACATCGTCCAGATCAGCCTGGGGGATACGCCGGCCGGGGGCATTGCCTACCAGACCCTGTTTGCGGTGGCAACGCTCCTGTTTGTCATGACACTGGTACTCAATATCGTGTCGCAATGGATACTCAGCCGTTTCCGGGAGGTGTACGACTGATGGCCTTTATTTCCGGGAATGAAAGCAGGAACCTGAGACGCAGGCACCAGAAGGCCAGGGTTTTTGCCCGGTTTTGTGCTTTGGTAACCTGGTCCGGGGTTCTGCTGCTGGGCGTGCTGCTCTACGATGTGGCCATCGAGGGCTTCGCGTGGCTGGACTGGCAGTTCATCAGCAGTTTTCCCTCGCGTTTCCCGGAGCGCGCCGGCATCAAGTCGGCGGTGGTGGGAACGCTGTATCTGATCAGCCTCGTAGCAGTGATTTCCGTACCGGTAGGCGTATCCACGGCGCTCTACCTGGAGGAATTCGTCAGTCCGAAGAGCCGCCTGGGGAAATTCATTGAAGTCAATATCGCCAATCTTGCCGGGGTACCGTCCATCGTTTATGGCATTTTGGGGCTGGCCATCTTCGTGCGCTACATGAACCTCGACAGAAGCCTGATTTCAGGTGCACTGACCATGAGCCTGTTGATTCTTCCGGTCATCGTGATTGCCAGCCGTGAGGCCATCAAGGCCGTGCCCATGAGCATTCGCTATGCGGCGCTGTCCCTGGGAGCAACGCGCTGGCAGACCACCTGGGCGCATGTCCTGCCGGCATCCTTTCCCGGCATCATGACCGGGGTGATTCTGGCCCTGTCCCGCGCCATTGGTGAAACGGCCCCCCTCATCATGATCGGCGCGCTCACCTTCGTGGCCTTCCTGCCGGCCGGCCCCATGGATCAGTTTACGGCACTGCCCATCCAGATCTATAACTGGGTCTCCAGACCCCAGGAAGAGTTTCATCAGCTGGCTGCCGCCGCCATCATCGTACTGCTGGGCGTCTTGCTGCTGATGAATGCCACCGCGATCATTATTCGGAACCGGACTGAGCGGAGAATGAAATAACATGAGTTTGTCTCTATCTCCCCAGGGAATTGAGAGCAAGGATAAGCGGAATACTGAGGTTGTTATTGATCTGCGTTCTGTCAGTATTCTGTACTCTGACAATGCCGCCGTGAAACAGGTCTCCTGTCATATCCTGCGCCATCGCATTACCGCGATCATCGGCCCTTCCGGTTGTGGCAAGAGTACGCTGTTGCGCTCCCTGAACCGTATGAACGACTTTGTTCCGGAAGTCAGCATGCAGGGCGAAATCCTGTTTGGCGGACAGAACCTGTATGGCAGGGGCGTCGATCCGGTCGAGGTCAGGCGCCGTATCGGCATGGTCTTTCAGAAGCCCAACCCCTTTCCCAAGTCCATCTACCAGAATATTGCCTGGGGCCCCAGAATCAACAGCTACAGCGGCTCCATGGACGAGCTGGTGGAACGTTCCCTGAAGCAGGCGGCGCTCTGGGACGAAGTCAAGGATCGCCTGCATGAGTCGGCTCTCAATCTTTCCGGTGGTCAGCAGCAGCGTCTGTGCATTGCCAGGGCGCTGGCCATGGAGCCGGAGGTTCTGTTGATGGATGAACCCTGTTCGGCTCTGGATCCGATTTCCACGGCGCGTATCGAAGATTTGCTGTTTGAACTAAAATCCCGCTATACCATTGTCATCGTTACCCATAATATGCAACAGGCGGCGCGGATTTCGGATTTCACCGCGTTCATGGAAATGGGCAATCTCATTGAATTTGGCGATACTGACCAGATATTCACCAGACCGGGCAAGAAAAGAACCGAAGAATATGTGACCGGACGCTTCGGTTAGCCGGCGACAATCACACTTGAGGGTAGTATGTCGTTACACCTGCATCGAGATTTGGAAAAACTCAAAAAGGAAATTCTGGAGTTGGGCAACATGGTCGAGGTTGCCATCAACGATGCCATTCTCGCGCTCATCAACCGCAGCCCGGAACTCGCCGAGAAAGTCTTCAAGGGCGAGGATTTCATCAATGCCAAGGAGGTGCAGATCGAGGAGGAGTGCCTCAAGATACTGGCCCTGCACCAGCCGGTGGCGGTGGACCTGCGTTTCATCGTCGTGGTATTGAAGGTGAACAATGACCTGGAACGCATGGGGGACTTTGCCCGCAACGTGGCGGAGAGGGCAATGTACCTCAACAGCCATGAACCGATTCCGTCGGTGCCGGATTTTGTCAATGTCCTGCCCGGTGTGGTCCGCACCATGGTCAGGAATACCCTGGATGCCCTGGTCAAGCTGGATGTGGAACAGGCCAGGCAGGTGATCAAAATGGACGATAAGGTGGATGAGATCAATCGGCGCATGTACCGTGAGATCCAGGACATGATCAGAAAGGATAGCAACACCATCGAACGCGCCATCAGCCTCCAGTCCACGTCGCGTTATCTGGAAAGGATTGCCGATCTTGCCACCAATATCGCCGAGGACGTGATTTTCATGGTGGAAGGCAAGGTGGTTCGGCACAGCGGCGAGCATGATTGGGACAGCGACTGAGGCTCCCTGGGTATTTTTACATTGACTTGTTAATAAGAATCATTATCATATGATCTCGTGACATTTTTTAGCCGCCGAGACATGATGCCAGCAAGAATCTTTCTCCCGATGTTTTTTGGCGCAGGCATGCTTGCTGCCTGTCAAAGTGCCGTGGCGCCACCGCCGGCCACGCCGGAAGCCGTTGTCGCCACCTATGTCAGCCTGGCTGAGGCGGTCTTCGAAGACAGCCTGCTTGCCGCCAGAAAACTCGATGCCAGCATCGAGCGTCTGCTGGCGCAGCCCTCCCAGGCGGGACTGGAAGATGCGCGACAGGCCTGGCGCGAGGCAAGGATTCCCTACCTGCAGACTGAGGTCTTTCGCTTTGGCAACCGGGTCGTGGATGAGTGGGAGGGGCGTGTCAATTCCTGGCCTCTGGATGAAGGTCTGATCGACTATACGGCTAATTCCTACGGCAGCGAATCGGATAACAATCTTTTCTACAGCGCCAACATCATCGCCAACCCGATCCTGAATATCGGTGGGCTCAGCGTCGATGCCAGTCATATCTCGCCATCCTTGCTGGCGGAAACCCTGCACCAAATCGATGGTGTGGAAACCAATGTGGCCACCGGCTACCACGCGCTGGAATTTTTGCTCTGGGGCCAGGATCTGAACGGCAGCAAACCCGGGGCAGGACAACGTCCCTATACTGATTTTTCCCCGAGCCAATGTAGCCATGGTCATTGTGAGCGTCGCGGCGCCTATCTGAAGGCAGTGTCCACCTTGCTGGTCAGTGATCTGGAAGAAATGCTGATGGCATGGCGGCCGGGCGGCGCAGCAAGGGAGGAGGTCATGGCGAGAGGGGAAGCCGGTGGGCTTGTCGTGATCCTTACCGGCATGGGCAGCCTGGCCTTTGCCGAGCTGGCCGGTGAGCGCATCCGCCTGCCCTATCTGTTGCACGATCCGGAAGAGGAGCAGGATTGTTTTTCGGATAACACGCATTATTCGCATTACTATGATGCCCTGGGTATCCGCAATGTGTATCGGGGAGAGTACCAGCGGCTCAGCGGCGAGACAGTGAAAGGGCCTGGGCTTGCCGATCTGGTGCGGCAAGCTGCGCCTCAGCTTGCGGCAGAAATGGCGGAACGCCTCGCAGAAACCGAAAGTGCCATGACCGCGCTGGTGGCTGAAGCAAGGCAGGGCAACACCTTTGACATGCTCATCGGCACCGGCAACGCCAGAGGGGCCGTACTGATTCCCCGTATCCTGGACGCACTGCAGGCCGAAACCCGAAGCATTGAAAGTGTGATTGCCGCGCTCGGACTCACCGGGCTCAGCCTTGAAGGAGCCCCAAGATCGCCAGCGCCGTGATCAGGAACGCGCTGAATGACTCCTTACCCCGGCGCAGACCGGGTGACAGGCTCCTAGGCCCCGGCCTGCATCGGAGTGCCGCTGGAAAGCTTATTCCAGACTTTCTTGGCTTTTCTGCCGTTGTTCTGTTCTGTTTCGGCATCTTGCCGCCCCCCGCCTATTCCCAGGCTCCCGGTGTACTTTCTTTGGAGCAGCGACTGGTGCTTGCAACGGGGCGGGCTGTTTTTGAAAAAGTCTGGGTCTCCGCACCTTCATCCACCACGGCCAGTGACGGGCTGGGGCCGCTTTACAATGCCCGCTCCTGCGGTCAATGCCACCCCGGCGGCGGAACGCGCAGACCGACTCTGGAACGGGACGATGGCCGCCTGGGCCCGGCGCTGGTACTGCACCTGGGGGAGGCGGCAAGCACGTCCGTTTATGGGGAGCAGATACAGGGTTTTGCGGTGCCGGGCCTGCAGGCAGAGGCCCGTCTGTCAATATCCTACACAGAACAGGACATTCAATTGCCGGGTGGGGATGAGCTAAGACTGAGGACTCCTCACTACCGTCTCGAGGCCTTGACCCTGGGCGGGCTGGAGACCGGGCTGGGTACGTCCTTGCGGCTTGCGCCCGTCCTCAATGGCGTGGGCCTGCTGGAGTTGGTACCTGAGGCCGCAATTCTGGCCTTGGCGGACCCCGACGATGGCGATGGCGATGGCGTTTCCGGGCGCGCCAATTGGTTGCCCTCTGCCAGTGCTCAGCCGGTGCTGGGGCGCTTTGGCTGGAAAGCAGGGCAGCCGGACCTGGAACGGCAGACGGCCCGGGCGCTGAATCTGGATATCGGCATCGGCAATCCGCTTTTCCCCAGACCCGAAGGTGACTGTACGGCATGGCAGCAGGACTGTCTGGCACGGCCCAATGGCAATTCGCCCCGGCAGGATGACCCGGAGGCTTCCGCGGTCTTGCTGGCACAGTTATTGTTCTATGTGCGCAATATTCCGGCTCCCGGACCGGGTGATGTCAAGGCAGACGCCAGCGTGCTCCCTGATCCGGGAGCAATACTGTTTCGTGAAATTGGTTGCGCGGCCTGTCATCACAGTGAATTTGTGCTCAATGATGGCCGTCGGATACGCCCTTACACGGACCTGCTCCTGCATGATATGGGGCCCGGCCTGGCCGACCACCGGGTCGAGGTCAGCGCCAGTGGGATGGAATGGCGGACGCCGCCCTTGTGGGGTCTGGAGACGGGAACGGACAGTGGCAACTACCTTCACGATGGGCGCGCCGGCAGTGTGACGCAGGCCATTCTCTGGCACGGCGGCGAAGCAGAGATGGCCAAAAAGCGCTTTATGCAGCTGTCCCGTCCTGAACGCGAAGACTTGCTTGAATTTCTTGCCGGCGTATAATGAGAACTATTCTCAAATAATGCATTGCAGGTCTTTTCAGCACGTCTTTGCAGGACACAGAGGCATTTTTTCATCATGATCAGGACCATGTTCAGAACAGTGACATTGACGGTGCTTCTGCTGGGGTTTCAGCTTGTTCAGGCCCAGCCCAATGACAACTGGACAGAGGTCAACCTGGCAGTGGTGGATCGGCAGATCATTCCTGCCTACCTGGCCTTTGCCGAGAAGGCGCAGCCCCTGGCAAGCCGTGGTGCCAGCTTTTGCCGTTCACCCTCAGCAGAGGCTTTGACAGCCTGGCAGTTGTCCTTCCACGTCAGCATGGATGCATGGCAGGGCATCCAGCACGTACAGTTTGGCCCCATTACCTATTTCAACTGGAACTATCGTTTGCAATTCTGGCCTGATGAGAAGGGAACCGGAGAACGCCAGCTCGAGGCCCTGATTGCAGAGCACGATGCAGAACAGCTCAGCGCTGATAATTTTGCCAGGTTGAGTGTCGGCGTACAGGGTTTCCCGGCACTGGAACGCCTGTTATTTGCTGACGATGCTCTGACCTTGCTCCAGCAGGATCCGTTCAGGTGCCAGGTGGCCCAGACCATTGCGGCCAACATCGGCGAGATCGCTGCCGGAGTTCATGAACGCTGGGCCGGGGAATTCAGGACCACGGTTGCCAATGCGGATGACAGGGCCGTTTTCGAGAATGCCCAGGCTGCCACCATCGATATCCTCAAGGCCCTGGTGGAAGCCTTGCCGAGAATCCGCGACCAGAAAGTGCTGGCCGCGCTGGGCGCTTCCTATGCCCAGGCCAGAGTCAGGCGCGCGGAATCCTGGCGCTCGGCCAGATCGCTGCGCAATATCAAATTCAATCTTGCCGCGCTGGAAACATTTTTTTCTGGCCCCGACAGCGCTACCATTGCCCTGAGCACGGTCTTGCACAGTGAGGATGTGGCGCCGATCGAGGCCGGTTTTGCAACGTTGATGGACACGCTCGATTCACTGCCTGATGCCATGGCCGTGGCCCTGGCGAGTGAAGAACAGTATGCCCGCTTGCAGAGCCTGGCAAGCCAGTTGACGGAACTGGATGATCTGCTTGAGACGGCCTTGAAAAATACCGATCTCTATCTCGGATTCAACAGTCTGGATGGTGATTGATGAACAGGCCGGTCAAGCCAGCTGAACGTCGCCGGTTTTTGAGCCAGGCGGGCATGCTCATGCTCAGCCCGGCGCTGGCCCTGCCCGGTCAAGCTCAGGCAGAGGTGCCGGTGTCTTTGTATCTGAGTGCGGCCACCGACAGCCGGAAGCAGCACTGGCTCAAGTCCTTCCGCTTGCGTGACGGTTTGGCGGAACCGGCCTACCAGCATCGCCTGCCGACCCGGGCCCATCATGTCGCCGCCGATCCTGTGCTGGGTATTTACATCGTGTTGGCACGCCGTCCCGGGACCTGGCTGCAAGTCGGTGATCTGGCCGACGGTTCCCTTCTGCACGAACTTCCCGTACCGGAAAACCGGCGTTTTAACGGACATGGAATATTCGCGGCGGAGAGTTCGTATTTTTTTACTACGGAAAGCGACATCTCTGAGTTGGGCGCTGACAGTGGCAGGATCGGTGTCTGGCAGGTTCAGCGGCAGCAGGACTCTGTTTCGTTCAAACGGGTTCGGGAGTTTCCCAGTTATGGACTCGATCCTCATGAATTGCTGCTGCTGCCTGACCACAGAACCCTGGTGATAGCCAATGGCGGCATCCTCGGCAGTCGTGATGACGAGCGCGCAAAACTCAATATCGACAGCATGCGCCCTTCGCTGGCATATGTGGATAGTGAGACCGGTATGTTGCTCGAACAGCACTACCTGGCGCCGGAATTTCATCAGGCCAGCATCCGGCACCTGGATGTCAATGCCGCCGGTGAGGTTGCCATTGCCATGCAGTTTGAAGGTGAACCTTTTATTGCGGCTCCTCTGGTGGCCAGCCATCGGCGCGGAGAGCTTATCAGCCTGCCGGCAGTGCCGGAAGAGATCCGGGTGCAGATGAAACAATATTGCGGCAGTGTGCGCTTTGACAGCAGCGGGCGCTATTTTGCGGTATCCTGCCCGCGCGGCAATCTGATCACGTTCTGGGATATGCGGCAGGGAAAATATCTGGCGACGGTGAGATCCCGTGATGTTTGCGGCGTCTGTGCCGGCATGGGTGGTTTCGTTTTCAGTACCGGGATCGGACGGATTTCTTATTATGATCCCGGGACCGGGGAAGTCCGGGACTATGGCGGTGACCTTGATGCCGGATTGTTCTGGGATAATCATTTAACAATGACTGAAGTTATGGCAAGAATATAAGATATGCGATTTCTCGTTTCAACGATGTTGTTGCTGGTATCTGTGCTGGTATCTGTACTGGTTCAGGGAGCAGAGACGGCGGAAGAAGAATTGCACCGGATCAAACTGGAAGATCTGGGCCGTGCGCTGTTTTTTGACGTGAATCTTTCCCGGGATCGCACCCAGTCCTGCGGTACCTGCCATGATCCGGCGGTGGCCTTTGTCGATTGGCGTGAAAATGCCGTCGGCCGCGCCGCGTCAGTGGGCGACGATGGTATCTCGCTGGGCGATCGCAATGCCCCGACAGCATCCTATGCCCGTTTCAGTCCGTCATTTCATCGGGATGCCGAAGGTGAGTACCGGGGCGGGCAATTCTGGGACGGGCGTGCAGACAATCTGGTGGCGCAGGCCGGTGGGCCACCCTTGAATCCGCTGGAAATGGCGATGCCTGATCAGGCCAGTGTGAGCCGGCGTCTGCAGGAAAGTCCGGTCTATGTGCAAGCCTTCAGAAATTTGTTTGGCAGTAATATTTTTGAACGTCCGGAAAAAGTATACCAGGCCATGGCAGAGAGTATTGCCGCCTTTGAAGAGAGCGGCTTCTTTTCTCCGTTTGATGCAAAATACGATCGTTACCTGCGCGGCGAATACCAGCCCACAGAGCAGGAAGAGCTTGGCATGACACTGTTTTTTTCCCAGCAGTTCAGCAACTGCAACCGCTGCCATCAGTTGAACAGCCGGGCTGATACCGAGGGAGAAACGTTCTCCAACTACAAATATAAAAATATCGGAGTACCGGTAAACAAGGTCCTGCGGGCCGCCAATGGCCTGGGTGAGCAGCATATCGACCATGGCCTGCTGGATAATCCGGCGGTGGATGATCCCCTTCAGGCCGGTCGCTTCAAGGTGCCCACATTGCGCAATGTGGCCGTCACCGGGCCTTACATGCACAACGGCGTGTTTGCCGACCTGCGCACCGTAATGCTGTTCTACAACAAGTTCAATGCACGCAGCGCTGCCAGCCGGATCAATCCGGAAACCGGTGAACCCTGGGGTGAACCCGAGGTGGCGGAGAATATCGCCCTGGAGGAACTGGAACAGGGCCCTGCGCTCGATGCGCAGCGTATCGACGCCTTGGTGGCTTTCTTGAAGATGCTGACCGATCGTCGCTATGAACAGCTCGTGGATTCGGCTGACCTGAAGCACCTGCTTCGGTGAGGTCTTCGCCGGGGCAAGTGCAACTTATTCAGCGCTGCCTGCGCCAGGCGTGGTAGCGTTGTGCCAGCGCCAGCAGGCGCCGGGGCGCATGGGCGCGCTTCCATTGCCCGGCGGCATACTTGCTTGCTTCCGACAGTGTGGGGTAGGTATGGATGGTGGCAAGTATTTTATTCAGGCCGATGCCGTGTTTCATGGCCAGCACGAATTCCGGCAGGAGATCGCAGGCATGACTGCCGACGATGGTGGCGCCCAGAATCCGGTCGCGTCCGGGCACGGTCAGCACTTTTACGAAGCCCTGGGTACTGCTGTCCGTGATGGCCCGATCCAGTTCGGAAAGTTCATAGCGTGTGACTTCATAGGGGATATCCTGGGCGGCAGCATCCTGTTCGTTCATGCCGACCCGGGCTATTTCAGGGTCGATGAAGGTCGTCCACGGAATGACGGAATAATCCACACGAAACAGCTTGAGATTGCCAAACAAGGCATTGACAGTGGCATACCAGGCCTGATGAGCGGCGACATGGGTGAACTGGTAAGGACCGGCCACATCGCCGGCGGCGAAAATATTGGGATGCAGGGTGCGCAGATAGTTGTCGGTGACGATGGTATGTTCAGTTTTGATACCCAATTCTTCCAGGCCATACCCGGTCAGGCGGGGGCTTCTGCCGGTGGCGCACAGCAGGGCATCAAATTCGATGATTGTCTCCTCGCTGGCATTTTCCACGATGATTTGCCGATGCTCGCCACGACGCTCACAGCGCAGTGGGCGGTGGCTGGTCAGTAGTTCCACACCGCTGTCCAGCAAGGCTTGCCGGGCCATGTCGGCAACCTCTGGATCTTCCCGGATCAGCACGCGTGGCAGCACCTCCACCAGAGTGACATGAGAGCCCAGACGAGCAAAACTTTGTGCCAGTTCACAACCGATGGGACCACCGCCGAGGACCACCAGGCGTGGCGGTGGCTGATCAAGCCGAGCGAAGTCATGCCACAGGGTGTTGCTGGTGACATAGCCACCGTCTTCCAGGCCGGGCAGGTCTGGCACAAAAGGCCGCGCGCCGGCAGCAATGATGATGCTGCGGGTGGTGAGTGTGCGCGGAGCCTGCTCCGGGCCGGTGATTTCAACACGCCAGGGGTCGATGATCCGGGCATGGCCCCGAATCACATCCACACCCAGTGCGCGATAACGCTCAGGGCTGTCATGGGGCTCAATGCGGGCAATGATGGTTTCGATGCGTTGCATGATCGTGCGGAAACTGAACTGTGGCGCCACCGGACTCAATCCATAGCGGTCGGCATGGCGCATCTGGTAGGCGATACTCGCGCTTTTGATCAGGGCTTTGCTGGGAACACAACCGTAGTTGAGACAGTCCCCTCCCATCTGTCCAGACTCGACCAGGGAAACCCTGGCCTTCACGGTGGCGGCGATATAAGCACTCACCAGGCCAGCGGCGCCCGCACCGATCACGATCAGGTTGCGATCAAAGGTCCTTGGTTTTTGCCAGTTTCCGTGAGGACGTGACTCGAACAAACGCTGGAAAATACTCATGATCAGGGTTTCAGTAAAGACATAAGAATCTTAAAAAATACAGTATTTTCATTGACATGAATAAATTTCAACCGGAGTCCGGTCTCTCTGCTACGTCAATGGGGCCACCAGCATGGCAGGCTCCAAAATAATAGGTTGCAAACATGTTCGAGGCAATGCACTTCAGGAATATATCGACACAGAGCGTGTTTCCTTGATGAAAAATCTGATCCAGGGCAGGGCATTGTCATGAAGCCAAATGTCCGGTGGCGGCAATGGCAAGAGTGGAGCTCCGTCATCATCATTGGTGTGATGTTGGCACTGATGATCCTGTTCAGTTATCAGACTGTCCTAAAAAGTCGCGCCGACGTCATGTACCTGACGGAAACTGACTTGCCGGTTTTCAATCGGGTCCAGGAATTGCGGTTGGGCATCACAGCCTTTCAGAGTGGGCTTTACCCGCGGATGCTGAAAGCACAGCCCCTGCCGCAGGAAGGCGAACTTGAAACCGAACTTCTCAGGCTGTCAGCCATCCTCGATGATATTCAGACACAGGTATCGGATCAACAGACCGTTCTGCAAATACGGCTTGCGTTCGATGAGCTGCATGACATTATCCGGAACTATTTGCAGGAAACCCGGCAGAGCCCGGTGCGGCCGGCAGCGCTTTCCGGGCTTGTTTCGGCATTTGCCGGCCAGGCCGTTCTGGTGGAGGTCCACCTCCAGACATTGACCAGCAGTATGGCGCAGAGCATTGCCGAACGTTCCCGGCAGTCACTGCTGCGGGTGCAGGCCATGCTCTGGATCGCGAGCGGTTTCGGTGTGCTGGCCCTTGGCAGTGCGATTGTCATGGCCTGGCTGAATACACAGCGCTTGCGGGGCATGGTCGAGTTGCGGCGACAGAGCAGTTTTCCTGATTTCAATCCTGATCCGGTATTGACTCTGGATGAGCGGGGTTTGGTTCTTTATGCCAACAGCGCCGCTGCAACTATGGCAGAGGCGCTGTTCAGCACCCCTGCCCCGGAGAAGCTCCTGCCAACTGATCTGGTTACGGAAGTAATCAGTACCAAATCCAGCCAATCTTTCCGGCAACTGGAATATTCCCTGGCAGGGAAGGACTTCAGCCTCGATCTGCACTGGTTGAATACCTTCCGGGAATACCACGCCTATATTGCCGACATCAGTGTTCGGAAGAAAGCCGAGCGTGAGCTGCGTCATCTGGCCTTTCATGACCCGGTGACTTCTCTGCCAAACCGTAGTGCTTTCAATGAGTATTGTCGCCATCTCAAGGCGGGTAACAGAAAGCATCAGACCTTGGTGGCCTTGCTGGAGATAGACCACCTGCACAAGGTCGTCTCCAGTGGCGGTCATGTGCTGGCAGACAAAGTCATGAGCGTTTGCGCCGAGCGTCTGCTGGCAGTCAGCCAGGCATTCAGCAGCGCCCGGGAAGTAAAAATTTTCCGCTTTGACGGGGGGCTGTTTTGTCTCAGCCTGGATGATGAGGGTCAGGCTTTGGCCACCCTGCAGGCGGTGCAGGCAGCCATGGCGGAGTCCCTGAAGGTCGGCTGGCATGAAGTTTTTCTGTCTGTCAGTATCGGTATGTGCAGGATTGAACCGAGTGTGTCCTTGACCTCTGATCTGGTGCTCAGACGCGCAGGAATGGCCATACAGATGATTCGCGGCCGAGGCGGAAATGGTCTGCTGGAGTATTACCCTGGCCTCGAGGAAGCCCATGATGCCCGGGTTCAAATGGAAAACGGCTTGCGTCATGCCCAGCAACTGGGGGAGCTGCGGCTGGTCTATCAGCCCAAGGTTTCTCTGGTCAGTGGCCGGGTCGCTTCAGCCGAGGCCCTGTTGCGTTGGACCCGTGCGGATGGCAGCAGTGTTTCACCGGCCGACTTTATCCCGATTGCCGAAGAGTCCAATCTGATTTTCAGTCTGGGTGAATGGGTACTGGAGCAGGCATGCCAACAAGCGGCCCTCTGGCAGGCAGAGCTGGCTGCCGATATCTGCATCGCGGTCAATGTTTCTGCCAGACAACTGGTTCATGGAGAATTGGTCGGGACTATACAAAAAGTCCTGGAAAAGACGGGTCTGGCGCCGCAGTACCTGGAAATCGAAGTGACGGAAACAGCAGCGCTGGCCGACTTTACGATTGCCAACCGGACTCTGAAGGAAATCAGGGCGCTTGGGATAGGCCTGACGCTGGATGATTTCGGTACCGGCTATTCGTCCCTGAGCTATCTGCAGCAATTGCCCATCAACAAGATCAAGATTGACAAGTCCTTTGTCAGCCGGATCACGTCAGCCCAGAGTGATGATTCGATTTCGCATACACTGATCAATCTGGCGCATGATCTGGACCTTCAGGTGGTTGCCGAAGGCGTGGAAACATCCGCGCAACTGGCGTATCTGGCAAGTTGGGGCTGCGACGAAATTCAGGGTTATCTGCTGGCCAGTCCCTTGTCGCCGGAGCAATTCATGGTATTGTTGCAGCAGCATGATCAGAGCCAGTGGCGCAGAGTCAAGGAACGCCGTCGGCTCATGTTCAGGACGGGCTGAATGAATACGGGTCCCCCGTAGTCCATCACTCCCGCGTAAGCCGTCATCCCGGCGCAGGCCGGGAATCGTGGCATTGATTTCACTGGATCCCGGTCTTCGCCGGGGCGATGAGAAAAGGTTTAATCAGAATTTCCCCAAGGAGTTGAAAATGGCAAGAATGAAGTCCTTACCTGAATCTGCAGGCGTCATGGATGTGCTCAAGCGTTTTCCGGCAGGCGCCTGGCAGCTGTGTGAGTTTCATGACATCAAATTGCGCGAAGAGTCGCCCCTGAGTGTCGGGGAGCGTGAATTGATCGCGGCCTATGTTTCCGGGCTCAATGCCTGCCACTTTTGCTATGGCGCGCACAAGACCATTGCCGAGGTTCATGATATGGATGCCGGGATCTTCGACAAACTGGTTGAAGACCCTGCTCTGGCGGGTGTCGATGAAAAGCTGCTGCCCATTCTCGCCTATGTGAAAAAACTGACCTTGACCCCGAGTCGTATGAGCGATGAGGATGCCGAGGCCGTCTATGCAGCGGGCTGGGATGAACAGGCACTGTATGATGCCGTCGTCGTCTGTGCCCTGTTCAATTTCATGAACCGGATCGTTGACGGTTGTGGCGTGAAACCCAGCAAGGGCGGACCCAGCCCTGAAATGAAAGACCGCCTGAAACGCACCAAGGACAGCCGTGAGACCTATCGCAATGGCGCCAGAGCCATGGGACTCGCGCCCTGAGCGGTCAGGCACACGCAGCCGTCAAGCACACTATAACAGTCAAGCACACTACAACAGTCATAAGGTTTATAGCCATGCCCGGTTTACTTCCCAACGTCGATCCCGATGGTCTGCTGGAATATTCAGTTGTTTACACGGATCGCGCCCTGAATCACATGTCACAATCCTTTCAAGGTGTGATGAAGGATATTTCCAGCATGCTCCGCGAAGTCTATCAGGCTGAGGGGGTCGCCATTGTTCCGGGCAGCGGAACCTTCGCGATGGAAGCCGTGGCCCGGCAATTCGCCACCGGCCAAAAGTGTCTGGTGATTCGCAATGGCTGGTTCAGCTATCGCTGGACACAGATTTTTGATAGGGGGCAGATACCTGCCGCGAGCATTGTCCTGAAAGCGCGCCAGCAAGGTGAGAAAGCCCAGGCCGCCTTTGCGCCCTGTCCCATTGCTGAGGTCGTCGCCACCATCAGGGCCGAAAAGCCTGCGCTCGTCTTTGCACCCCATGTCGAGACCTCATCCGGCATGATCCTGCCGGAAGAGTATATTCGGGCCATGGCCGATGCTGTGCACGCAAGCGGCGGCCTCCTGGTGATTGACTGCATTGCTTCCGGCACCCTGTGGCTGGACATGAAAAAGTGCGGCATCGATGTGCTGATCAGCGCGCCGCAAAAAGGTTGGAGTGCTTCCCCCTGCTGCGGTCTGGTGATGCTCAGCGAAACAGGACTGGAACGCACCAGGGCCACCGGCAGCACCAGCTTTGCCTGTGATCTGGGCAAGTGGTTACAAATCATGGAAGCCTACGAACAGGGCGGCCATGCCTACCACGCCACCATGCCTACGGATGGCCTGGTGGTTTTTCGGGATGTCATGCGGGAAACCAGGGACTATGGTTTTGACAAGGTGAAGGCACAGCAGCAGGCCCTGGGTGACAGAATTCGTGCCTTGCTTGAAAGCCGGGGCTTCAGCAGCGTTGCCGCCGAAGGCTACAAGGCGCCTGGCGTGGTCGTTAGTTTCACCTCTGACCCCGAGCTGCAAAACGGTAAAAAGTTTCTTGCCCAGGGTTTGCAGATAGCTGCCGGTGTCCCTCTGCAATGTGACGAAGGGGAGGATTTTCGCAGTTTTCGTATTGGCCTCTTCGGACTGGACAAATTACAGCATATCGATCGCACCGTGCAGCAATTCGCCGCAGCGCTGGACAGGCTTTAGCCGAACTTTAGTCGCAGAACTTTCGCGCAAGCTGCAGCACAAAACGGAGGATCACTCTCAATCGGCACTGGTGACGGTGCCGATCTCGGTGCCATCCGGGGTGCGCACGGCGGTGACATAACCACCGTCCTTGCCGTTTTTCATGGGTGCGATGCGGATGGCGATTTTATCCCCGAGACCGAACATTTCCGGCAACAGGCCCTGGCGGATCATGTTGTTGCGGCTGTGGCCTTCGAATTCGATGTTGCGGGCGGCACCACTGCCGTCAGTGACCTCCAGAATCAGTCGCAGGTGCGGGTTGGCAAAGCGGGCTTCAAGCACCTTTCCCTCCACCACGACAGTGTTGCGGAAATCAAACTGGGCTGCCGAATGGTGAGCATTGGCGGTCGCAACCGTCAGAGTGCTCAGGATCAGGGTGGCTGCTGCGAGTACTTTATTCACGGATTGTTGCTCCTGGTGAGTGTATCAAAAGACCTTGTCGCTATTCCTGGATCATGTTGAGCCCTGCCGCCTTGTACAGAGACTCCATTTCGTCCAGCCATTTCGGTTCGGAACATTCATAGCTCAGCACATGGTAGTCGGACATTTCCTGCCAGCGTTTGGTGATGACAAAGGGCTCTTCCAGCCATAGCGGATCGCTCATGGTCAGGTCCGCTGCCAGGACCCTGGTGCCGTCGCTCAGCGGCGTGTCCAGATAATATTCCTCCCGGATGGTGGCGGCATTGCTGTGCGGGTAGCGTGTGTCAACCTGGGTTTTCAGACGGCTGGTTTCGACGATCAGACGCTCACCTTCCCAGTGGGCCGTAGAATAACCATTGCGTTCAGGAAAAAAAGTGTGCGGATCCCGGGCTTCCCCGCCAAGGTAAAAACGCCGGATTTCATTATGGGCTTCGTAAATCACGAAGATTTGTTCCGGATGCTGGATGATTTCCATGGGATAGCCGCCGGAACCGAGCATGGAGGCGGGCATGCCATAACCCACGCAGGCGTTGCCCGGCGAATAATTGGTTCCTTCTGTTATTGACAGGTAGTCCTGCCGCGCCGCCTTTGCCGCCGCGGTCAGCTTTATTTCACCACCCGGGGCGGCAAAAGCCCCCGCGCCACCATTGCCACGCCAGGTCGTCCAGGTGCCACTGAAGTCGGGGTGTTCTGCTGCCTGGACGGTGTTCAGCCCGGACAGCATAGACAAGGCCAGCGCCGCAGCGATGAGGAGTCTGATCAACCTGATACTCAGCATAGTGGTCACCTATATCGCTTACTTTGATGCGGAGAGTATATAGCTTTTTACGATGGTGGAACCACTCCTGGACGTTCAGAGGGGCAAAGTGGGTGTCCCATGATCAAAGTGGGTGTCCCATGATTGATGTCCCATGATTGCAGGAAGTGTTTTGTTTGTATTGCGGGTCTGCTCTATACTGCCGGGCCAGGGTATCGGGGCTGTCTGTCGGGTCTCATGAAGGATACCTGGAGCAAGCAAAAAATTATTCCAATCCCATTGAGGAGAATTTCATGCAAAGATATTCGACTGCTTTGATCGCGCTTGTCATGCTGGCTGGCGCAGCACCTGTCTTCGCCGCTCCCGAGTACGTAAGAATAGAAATGGACATCGACATTGCCAGGCCGGCGGCCGAGGTCTGGGCCAAGGTGGGCGGCTACTGCGACATCAGTACCTGGCTCAAAGTGGACTGCGTCATCACTTCCGGCGATGGCGGCATGGGCACGGTCCGCGATCTGGCCGGCGGTCGCATCAAGGAAATACTCGTGGCCAGGACCGACCTTTCCTATGGTTATACCCAACCGGTAACGGAAGGGCAATTCTACAACCTCTACCACGGTTTCATGGAAGCAAAGCCGGTTACGGCCACGACATCAAAGATGCTCTATACCCTGGTATACGATGTATCAGACAAGCCTGACCAGGCAGCGAAGGATGCCGATATGGCGCGCCGTCGGGCCTCATTTGAAACGGCATTGAAAAACATGAAGGAAATCGCCGAGGCGCGCTAGTGCATAGCCAGCCGGATGCTGGAGTGGTTTCAGCCAGCCACTCCGATGACAGGCAGGAGGCGGGCGACAGTGACAGCCTGATAGCCTGTGATATGGGCATCAATACCCTGCAGGAGCCTCTGGTCTACATGCACAGAGACTGTCATATCTGCCGGGCGGAAGGCTTCAGTGCCAGTGCCCGGGTGTTGCTGGCAAGCAATGAGCGTCAGCTTATTGCGACCTTGAATGTCGTGGAAAACGATTTCTTGTCCCCTGGCCATATCGGCCTGTCCCGGATTGCCTGGGAGCGTCTCGGCGTCAGCGAAGGACAGCGCGTCAGCGTCAGCCATGCACCGGTCGTTGGATCATTGAGCGCCGTCCGCAAAAAGATTCACGGTCATGCCCTCAGTGAGGGAGAAATGACCGCGATCATGCAGGACATCAGTGAGCACCGCTACCGGGATATCGAGATTGCCAGTTTTCTCAGTGTGAGTGCCGGCAGCCGTCTCAATCTCGACGAAATCATCGGCCTGACGCGTGCCATGGTCGCCTGTGGCAAACGCCTGACCTGGCCCGGCAAGGGCAAGATATTCGACAAGCACTGCATCGGCGGTTTACCCGGCAATCGGACGACGCCGCTGGTGGTGGCGATTGCCAGTGCCGCCGGTCTGGTGATTCCCAAAACCTCGTCCCGTGCCATTACCTCGCCGGCGGGAACGGCAGACACCATGGAAACCCTGTGCAATGTCGACCTGCAACTGACCGACATGCAAAGGGTCGTGGCCGAGACCGGCGCCTGCCTGGTCTGGGGCGGAGCGGTAAGCCTGAGTCCGGCGGATGACCTGATGATTCGGGTTGAACGGGCACTGGATCTGGACGGCGAAGGTCAATTGATTGCCTCGGTGCTGTCGAAAAAAATAGCGGCGGGCTCCACGCATGTCATCATCGATATTCCGGTGGGCGAAACCGCCAAGATCCGCACCCGCTCCGATGCCGATTATCTTGCCAGCCTGTTTACCCAGGTGGGCAATGCCTGTGGGCTTCAGGTCCGCTGCCTGCTTACCGATGGCAGCCGGCCGGTGGGTGCCGGGATCGGACCGGTGCAGGAAGCCCGGGATTTGCTGGCCGTGCTCAGGACTGAGCCCGAAGCGCCCAGGGACCTGCGTCAGCGGGCACTGGAGCTGGCGGCCAATCTGCTGGATCTGGCGGAAAACAACGGGCTTGAAAACGCCCTCGTGAAGGCGACGGCTATTCTCGACAGTGGTCAGGCCTGGGAACAGTTTCAACATATCATCGCGGCTCAGGGCGGGTTCAAGGTTCTGCCCCATGCCAATTATTCCACCATCGTGTATGCGACCCGGGCGGGGATGGTGCAACGCATCGACAACCGTCGTCTGGCGCGCCTGGCAAAACTGGCTGGAGCACCGACTGACGCGGTTGCCGGTTTGCGCCTGCATGTCAATGTCGACAGCCTTGTTGGCAGGGGCGACCCCTTGTTTACCCTCTACAGTGACAGCCCCGGGGAACGGGACTATGCGCTGGAATTCTACCGGGACAACCCGGATATCTTCGTGATCAGAGAGAACTGAACAGTGTCGGGAAAAGAGGTCTTGCCGCTTGTGTTTGCCTTGTCCGGGCACCCCTTGCTGGCCAGTATTGGCAGGGGGCTGCCGGCACAGGTCGGCGAGTTGGAGAGCAGGCATTTCCCCGACGGCGAGTCCTATCTGAGAATAGACACGGCGGTGCAGGGCAGGCACTGCATCCTGCTCGCCGACCTGTCGCGTCCAGACGCAAAATTCCTGCCACTGGTTTTCCTGGCGAGTACCCTGCGGGAGTTGGGCGCCGCCTCAGTGGGCCTGCTCGCACCCTATCTCAGTTATATGCGCCAGGATATTCGCTTTGCCAGGGGTGAAGCACTGACTTCCCGCATTTTCGCCGGTCTGCTGTCGCAGCAGGTGGACTGGCTGCTCACCATGGACCCTCATCTGCACCGCTACCATGCTCTGGATGAAATCTACGCCATTCCCACTCGTGTGGTCTCGGGAATGCCGGCATTGGCGGCCTGGCTACAGACCCGGAAACATCTGTTGCTGGTAGGCCCCGACGCTGAAAGTGCGCAGTGGCTGGAAAAACTGGCGGCCTGCAGTGCTCATCCCTTTGTCGTGGGTGAAAAAAAGCGCCGGGGCGATTACGATGTCGAGGTCAGCCTGCCGGATTTGTCCTGTTACCGGGACAGGGCGGCGGTGATTGTTGACGATGTCATTGCCAGCGGGCATACCCTTGTGAAATGCATGGAGGCCTTGCAGAAGGAAGGCATTGACGACATCAGTTGTGCCGCAGTCCATGGTATCTTTACCGGGAATGCCGCCCTGCTGTTGCAGCAAAAAGGCTTGCGGCAATTGGTTACCACCAACACGGTCGTGCATCCTTCCAACGGGATCGATGTGGCCGAGTTGTTGCTGCCCGCGCTACGAGAGTGTTTGCAGACTGTCATGGCAGAGCCGGAATAAAAAAGCCGCCCAGGCCGTCATCCCCGCGCAGGCGGGGGTTCAGGAGAGTCGCAGGATGGAAAAAAAACACCAGTTGAACGTCGGTTATCTCTTCGTTGCCATCTGGGCGATCCTGCTGTTTCAGACCTTGTTCGGGCCGGCGTCCCGTCAGGCAGACATCAGTTACCGGCAATTTCAGGATTATCTGGAACAGGGCCAGGTCAAACAGCTTGCCATCGATGAACGTTACATTCGGGGTGAGTTCACCGAGGCCATTGACGGCAAGACTCATTTTATAACGCCCCGTCTGGAAATCGAGCTGGCGGAGCAGTTGGCACGCTATAAGGTGGACTATACCGGCGTCGTCCAGAATACCTTTCTGGCGACTCTGCTGTCATGGCTGGCGCCGGCCTTTATTTTTCTGCTGGTCTGGTTCTTCGTGTTCAGGCGTTTTGCCGAAAAACAGGGCATGGGTGGCATGATGAATATCGGCAAGAGCCGGGCCAAGGTGCTGGTGGAAAAAAACACCGGTGTTTCTCTCGATGATGTTGCCGGGGTGGATGAGGCCAAGGATGAGTTGGTCGAAGTGGTCCAGTTTCTGAAGGAACCCGAACATTATCGGCGCCTGGGCGCCCATATTCCCAAGGGCATCCTGCTGGTGGGGCCGCCGGGTACCGGCAAGACCCTGCTGGCCCGCGCCGTTGCCGGCGAAGCCGGGGTGCCGTTTTTCTCCATCAGCGGTTCCGAGTTCATCGAGATGTTTGTCGGGGTGGGTGCCGCCAGGGTGCGCGATCTCTTCGAGCAGGCAAAAAAACAGGCGCCGGCCATTATCTTCATTGACGAACTGGATGCTCTGGGCCGGGCGCGGGGAATTGCCTCGCTGGGTGGCGGCAACGATGAACGGGAGCAGACCCTGAATCAATTGCTGACCGAAATGGATGGTTTCAATCCCGCCGATGGCGTCATTATTCTGGCGGCAACCAACCGTCCGGAGATTCTGGACCCAGCACTGTTGCGGGCCGGACGCTTTGACCGGCAGGTGCTGGTGGACCGTCCGGACAAGCCCGGACGTGAACAGATTCTCCGGGTGCACGTCAAAAAAATCCAAATCGATGCCGGTGTCGATCTGGCCACCATAGCGGCACTGACAACCGGTTTCAGCGGCGCCGATCTTGCCAATCTGGTGAACGAGGCGGCAATCGTTGCCATTCGCCGCAATGCCGAAAAGGTATCCCTGGACGATTTTGTCAGCGCCATCGAGCGCATCGTTGCCGGCCTGGCAAAGAAAAACCGGCTGATCAATCCCAACGAGAAAAACATCGTGGCCCATCATGAAATGGGACATGCACTGGTGGGTATGCTGCTCAATCCCGGGCAACCGATACAGAAGGTCTCCATCATTCCCCGTGGCGTGGGTGCGCTGGGCTATACCATACAACGGCCCTCCGAGGACAGATTTCTGGTGGGACGTCAGGAATTGAAAGACCGCATCGCCATGTTGCTGGCCGGACGTGCTGCCGAAAAGCTGATTTTCGATGAGATCACCACCGGTGCGGCCGATGATCTGGTCAAGGCCACGGATATTGCCCGTGCCATGGTAACGCGCTATGGCATGTCGGATGACATTGGCTTGTTGTCACTGGAGCCCCAGCAGCCGCAATATCTGGAATTGAAAAACACTGAAAATGGTGCTGGTCTGGGTCCAGACATGGCGCAGCGGGTGACGGCAGCCCTGAGCGCTTTTCTGGACGAGGCCTTTACACGGGCATTTGCGGTCCTGGGGCATAATGAGAAACTCCTCAGGGAATCGGCGCAACTGTTGGTGGAGAAGGAAACCCTGAGTGAGGAGCAATTGCGTCCGTTCAAGGAAAGGCTGCGCTTGCCCGATTAATTATCAAATGAGGAAACAGGTATGTCACTGACACCGGACTTGCTGGAAGAGCTTGAATTACTGAATCTGTTCAACCTGAGTACCACGCAGGCGGGGATAAAAATTCATGATGATGCGGAGCCGGCAAAGATTGCAGCGGCAAAACGTCTTTACGACAAGGGCATGATTACCCTGCTCGATGGTGGTTACCTGACAGCGCGCGGACTTGAAACGGCAGAACATGCACAGGCTCTGGTGGGCATGCTGCAAGTCGAGGCCTCATAGAACGCCGCTGCCGGCAGGATCCGTATCAGACCAGGCAGAAAAAAGGCTCTTGGCACGGGCAGCAGAGCTTCGCCGGTATTCCTGCCTGCCCTGCACATCAATACCTGCCGGAGCACGCCTGGGGATAACCCTGCGCGTGATGACCGGGATTATTTCGGACAGTAGTGCATATGCGCGGGGATGATGGAAAAACGGATTTCCACAGTCATTATGGTCGGTTCAGGCGCCGACAGAGTAGCGCAGAAAAATAATAGCGGTGTCTGGCTTGCCATCCTTGAATCTTGGCCGGAACAACACTTTTGCGAGATATTGCTGGAAGCGTATTTCCGTGTTTTTGGAAATATCGCCGGCCTTGTCGAGAATGGTGATGTTTTTGGCTTTGCCAAATTTATCGATGGCAAAGGAAACATCGAAATAAGCAAAAAAATTGACCTCTTCGTGTGCACTGATTCCCAGCTTCTCCCTGCTGTTCGGGGGCGGCAGATAAATCGGCAGGATCACCGGTGTTTCGGGATATAACAGAGTCTGGATTCGGACCGCCGCTTCAGGGTCGGTCAGCAGCAGATCGTAGGCCTGCTGATAGGCATCGGCCGCCACCACCTTGTGCCCAAACAGCAAATGCCAGTCTGCGGTTTCAAACAGGATGTTCACCAGTTCCTGAGCTTCCGGTTGAGGCTTGTTTTTAAGATAGGAAATTCTTCTTTTGAATGAGTCCTGACCCATTCTGTAATTGTCAGAATCTCTCAGCTCCAGGTTGGCATGATTGAGCCTGGAACCGGTTTTGGTTTTTTTTCGGCTCAGATAAAAGTCCGGTTCATAGAGAATGTTTTCGCGATGCGCATGCAACAGGTAGCTGGTGAGCAACAGTCGTTCCAATGTCATCAAGTCCGGGTGATCAAAGGCGCGCTGCTTGATGGCGATGTTGATGGCCTGCTGAAAATTCTGTTGGGCCTGGTAGAGTTTGAACAAAGGTGTGGTGCGGGTATCTTCGATATTTTTGCGGTAGTTGTTGACATCGTTTAGGAAGCTCTGCAGATCGATGCGTGGAATGTTCAGCAGTATGTTGGAGCGGTCCAGAAAAGCCTGCTGGTTCCATTCGCCAAGGGCTTTCAGGGCAGGGATCAGGTCCGGATTGTCGTTCCCGTATAGCTCCTGTTGCAAGGTAAACAGTGCTTCCTGTGCAGCGTCGGCTTTCTCCAGTTCACCGAGCGCCAGGTAGCTGTCTCGCCGGGCTTGCAGGATGGGCACCTGTTCCAGGGTATCCAGGCCCCTGTTGATCCGGCTGACATGCTGAGCCTTGTTCAGGTAGTCCAGCGCCGAGCTGTGCTCATCGAGGGCTTGGTACAGCAGGGCCGCAGACAACAGGTTTTCTGTCAACTGGTCTGTATACGGGCCTTCATCCAATTCCAGATTGCCAATCAGTTTTTTGAACTGGGCCAGACGTGCCAGTATGTCAGATCGGCGCTTCGGGTTCTGGGCCCCATAGTTATCGCTGTGCCTTGGTGTCGTCGCTGGATTCACACTGTTTGCCATGGACGAAATATCCAATTCACTTTCGGGTATGGGTGCCGGCTCGAACAGTAATTGGGCAACTGGTATTACAGTGGTGGGTTGGGCCTTGCCTGAGCTACAGATGAGCAGCAGGCACAAGCAGATAAAACCGATGCATTCAGTGGGGAAATGATTTCCGGACAGGAGGGCAGATAAGTTGTACTTGCTTGATCTGACAACAGGCATGGCATTCAAACCGGGGTTTGTGTATTTTCTGGAATGATAGCAGAACAGATATTTCCAGGAAAATTTTGTGCTGATCAAAACCTTGCGCGACAGGTTTTTTATATCTACTATCCACAGGCGGTTTGATAAAAAATCAAAAAATTGTTTATAAATTATAAAAAAGGGGAAACCAATGAATAATCATATTAAAAATGATGATGTCGGCATATCCGGCTTGCAAGTGCCAGGTGCAGTATCCGGGGGGGATGGGCAGGCAGGACGGCAGGGCGGGCAAGTCCGACTGTGTGCGCTGGCCCTGGCCATTGGCATGATTACGGCCGGGCAGGTCCAGGCCCAGGAGGAGCTGGAGGAAATCCAGGTCACGGGAACGCGCATTCAGCGCAGTGGCATGGAGACGCCAACCCCGGTTACCACGGTGACGATCAGTGAACTGGGTGAGATGTCACCGGGGCAGATGATTGAATCACTGAGCCAGTTGCCACAGTTTTTCAATAACCAGACGCCGCAGACCACCGGTTTCCCTTCTTCGGCGGGCTCCAACCTGAATCTGCGTGGCGCCGGCGCCAACCGCACGCTGGTGCTGCTCAATGGCCGCCGGGTGCCCAATGGCAACCGTTTCGGCACGGCCAACATCAGCAGTTTCCCGGAAGGGGTGATCAGCAATGTGGAAACCGTGACAGGTGGCGCATCGGCGGCCTATGGTACCGATGCCGTGGCCGGGGTGGTCAACTTTATCATGGACACGGAGTTTGAAGGCTTTACCGGCCATGTTCAGGGTGGCACCAGCGATCGTGAGGACGGCGGCAATACCGAGGTCGGTGGCACTTTCGGGATGGATATCGGTGATCGGGGGCACATTCTGGTTTCCGGTGATTATTTCAAGCAGAATCCCATCATTTCCCTTGAGGCCCTGCAGAAACGACCCTGGTTCCGGCAAAGGGCCCTGGTCACCAATCCGGATCCCAACGGCCCGACCTTCATCACCCGCGATTTCGTGTCTCAGACCAATACCTCTGTTGGCGGTATCATCAATCAGCCGAACTCGGCCCTGAACAAACTGGAATTTATCAATAACGGCGGCCAGGTGTCGACGCAGAAGCTGGCCTTCAGCGGCATCGGTCAGCTGGAAGGGGGTTGCAATTGCCAGGCCGAACCGACGCGGGATCAGACCTGGGGCATGGATGCGGACAACTCGATACTCAATGCCAACCGCCGGGACAGCGCCTTTGTCTATGCGGACTATGATGTATCCGATAATTTCAATGTTTACGCGCAGGGCATGTATGGCTTTGCCCGGGTCAAGGGTCCCTGGTTTTCCACGCCGATCCTGACGGGACCCTGGCAGCAGCGAATCTTTTCCGGGAATCCCTTCCTGCCTGCCAACGTACAGGCAACCATGGATGCCGAGGGTCTCGACTCCTTTCTGATGGGTATGACGGGGGACAATCAATGGGGCGCGGCGATAGGCGACCCCAATAATCCTCTGGGAACCTATACGATTGAACAGGATGACAGTACCTATGTCGGCACCCTGGGTTTTACGTCGACGCTGGTCGATGCGGGCTTTTTCAGCGACTGGAATATCAGCGGCTATGCCCAGTATGGCCGGAACAATCAGGTGCAGCGTTTTGAGAACGGTATTCGCATGGGGCGGCTGCCGCTGGCGATGGATGTGGTCACCGATCCTGCCACGGGTTCACCGGCCTGTCGTGCGGCCGTGGTCAATCCGGGGACCTTCGGCGACTGCGTGCCGGTCAACCTCTTTGGCGGCGTCCAGAATGTCTCGCCGGAGGCCGCCAGTTATCTGGTGGACCCGGAAGCCCTGATCAAGACCCGCTCGAAGCAGATATTTATGGAAATCGTCATGGATGGCGAAGTCCATGAAGGTTGGGGGGCCGGTCCCGTGCTGGTGGCACTTGGGGCCTCGCATCGGGAAGACCGAATATTCCAGCGCAAGGTCGATCTGGAAGATGAATTCGTGTTCCTCAATGGGGTGAACACGGGCTTCCGCGGACTGATACCGGAAAATCTGCCCAACGGCATGCCTGGTGTCAGGGCGGGCAGCGTACCGGCCGGCTTCCAGGGTGCCAGCAATCTGGCACAGGTGCTGTTCACCGGTTCCTTCCAGACTGCCGATACGGTGCTGGCCGGGGAGTTTACGGTGGAGGAGGGTTTCGGCGAAATCAATGTGCCATTGGTGGCCAATGTACCATTTTTTCAGCAGCTCGATGCCAATGCCGCCTACCGCTATGCGGATTACACCGGCAGCGGCGGCATCAGTTCATGGAAGGGCGGCCTGAACTGGCAGATCAATGACGATCTGCGGCTGCGTGGCACCCGCTCCCGTGACGTCCGTGCCGCCTCGTTGCGGGAACGCTTCGATGCCACCGCCGGCGGCGCCAGTGTCCGCGATCCGGAAATGAACAATGCAACGATAGGTACCGCCAGCCGTTCCGGCGGCAATCCCAATGCGGACCCTGAAAAGGCCGATACGCTGACCATTGGCGCGGTCTACCAGCCCTCGTTTCTAGAGGGATTTTCCATTTCAGTGGACTGGTACGATATCGATATCGGTGACGCACTGGCGCAACTGAACAACCAGGATGTCGTTGATGGCTGCTTCCAGGGTGCACAGGATCTCTGTCAGTTCGTGATCCGGGATCCGATCACCAACGTGATCACCCGCGTCGACAGTCTCTTCATCAACGTCAGTGATCAAAAACTGAAGGGGATCGATCTGGAAACCCGCTATACGACCGAGATTACACTGCTGGGCGGTGACGAGAGCCTGAGCTGGCGCCTGTTCGGCAACTGGGTGGATGAGAACACTCGCAGCCTGCCGGGTGCGGCGCCGGATGCACCCAGAGACAATATAGGCCTGGAGCAGCCCGAGTTCAGGATCACCACCAACATCGCCTACAGCAACGGCCCCTTCCGGGCCTTCCTGCAGGGCAGATGGCTGGATGGCCATACCTTGAACCGGAACTTCGTGGAAGGTGTTACCATCGATGACAATACCGTGCCATCGATATTCTATACCGACCTGAACCTGAGTTACACGATGGAGGTCGGCGGGCAGGAGTTCGGGCTTTTCGCCAATGTCACCAACCTGTTTGACCGCGATCCTCCGCAAACACCGACGACACCGGGTTTTACCGGGGGTACTGCCGGTCCCAATGCCAGTCTTTATGACACCATTGGGCGGCGTTATGTCGTGGGTATGAATGTGAGGTTCTAGAACAGAAAACTGTTCCAAAAACAAGTAAGCCAGACAAAGCCAGATAAATGCGTGTATTTATCTGGCTTTGTTTTTATGCTGGACACCATGATCAATCTGATAAACCCCAATCTGGACAGGGCCGCCATCCGCGAGGAAATGGAGCGCAGTGGTTTCGTTCAGATAGATAATTTTTTTGCCGAGGAAGTCGCCGAGGCTATTTTCCAATCCCTGGATACCCAGGTTAAGTGGGACCTGGCCTATTCCCGGAACAGCCAGGGTCAGCTGATCAAGGCCGGGGATCTGAGTAGAATGAGTCCACAGGACATTCGGCAGGCGGTCTCTTCAGCCTTCGATTTCTCCAGGGACAGGTTTCAGTTTGTCTATAACACCTTCAAGGTCATCGATTCCTATCTGGCGGCGGAATACCGGCGGCACTACCTGTATGAATTGGCGGATGCCTTTCATGGCAGGGATTATCTTGCCTTCGTCAGGGAACTGAGCGGCTGTCCGGCTATCGTCCGGATGAACATCTTTGCCGCCCGCTACCTGCCGGGACATTTTCTGACCCCGCACGATGACTCGCATGTCGACGAGGGCCGGGAAGTCACCTACATCCTGAATCTGACGAAAGCCTGGCGTCCGGAATGGGGCGGCCTGCTGCACATCATGGATGCCGATCAGCAGAGTATAAACCGGACCATCGTGCCGGCTTTCAATTCCATGGTGTTGTTTCGCCCTCCGCGCTGGCATTTTGTGTCGCAGGTGAGTAACTATGCCAAACGGCCACGCTATACCGTGACCGGCTGGATGTTGAACAAGTGAGGGTGCTCTCGCTGGACTGCTTTCATCGGACTTACTTTCATTGAACACCGCGATCGGCTCGTAGCGGGCGGGTTCAAGGTCGTCACTCATGCGCTTACCCAATGCCTGAGGGGTCGGGTCAGGAAGTCTTGCAGGGCAATGCCATCGCCGCCCACCAGCAAGCTGCGTTGCGGCTTGAAAGCTTCAGCGAAAGCCGCCATGCCGGGGTGCGCCTGCGGTGCGCGGCCGCTTTTCACTTCGATGGCCGTCAACCGGTGCCCGGTCTGCACCACAAAATCCACCTCAAAGTTGCGCTCACGCCAGTAGTGCAGGCGGCACTCACCACGCATCGCCGCATTGGCCAGGTGGGCACCGACGGCCGATTCCACCAGCCGCCCCCAGAACTCGCGGTCGGCGCGGGCTGCTTCCAGTGTGATACCACAGCTTGCCGTCATCAGCGCCGTGTTCAACACTTGCAATTTGGGGCTGGATGCACGGCTGCGTGCCGCATCTCCGGCATACTTGGGCAGGCCGCAAACCATGCCGGCACCGGCCAGCAGTTCCAGGTAATGCGCCAGCGTGGTGGTGTTGCCGGCATCCTGCAACTGGCCCAGCATCTTGGTGTACGAGAGCACTTGTCCCGAATAGCGGCAGGCCAGCTCGAACAGACGGCGCAGCAGGACCGGTTTGTCCACTCTGGTGAGCAACAGCACATCGCGGGAAATCGAGGTTTCGATCAGACTGTCGGCCACATAGCGGGCCCAGCGTGCAGGCTCGTCAATCAACGGGGCCGCGCCGGGGTAGCCACCGTAGAACAGGTACGCCTCCAGCGACCAGCCGAAAGCGGCCTGCATTTCCGGCAATGACCAGTGCGACAGCGAGATGAGCTCAAAACGTCCGGCCAGGCTTTCGGTCAGCCCCTGCGCGATCAGCAGAGGGGCGGAACCCAGCAATACCACCTGCAGAGGGCATTTTTTCCGGGTGTCTTCATCCCACAGGCGTTTGACCGTCTCCGACCAGCCGGGGATTTTCTGGATTTCATCCGTAAACGATCAATTAACCACAGGTCACTGCAAGGCGAGTCGCTCAATCCGCCAGG
>JAVVEZ010000124.1:0-7468 GCA_032250895.1 Pseudomonadales bacterium
TACCAGCGCTCCGGGGTTTCGTCCTGGGGCTGGGCGGCAAGCTCTACCGACAGGCCGAACATCGTTATACACAGTAACAGCAGAAAGGAACGGGGCATCGCGGATCTCCTGGTGGAAAATTATCAGGCAATGGCTCTGTTTTAACATAGAAGTATGAAAGAGTTATAAAATTTATGCAGAGAAGGTAGCAATCACCCCGCAATGGCGGCAAGAGCCGAGCGCAGCTCGCCGGCGGAACTGAGTCGTCTGGAGAATTCGGGGTCAAGCCCGCGGGCGATGATGTTGGCCAGAGTATGGGGACAGTCTGTGCGTCGATCACTCAGATGAGGGATGTTCCCCTTGACGATTCTGGTGGCGCTTTCAAACCAGTTTGCACCCTGAAAAGGGTTCGTGCCGGCCAGAGCCTCATAAAGCACCAGACAAAGCGCCCATACATCTACCGAAGGGCTGCTGTTTTTTCCGTGAACGATTTCAGGCGACCAGTATATCGGTGTGCCCACCAGCCCATTTACGGTGACGGAATGGTGAGACTCACCAGGAGAGAACGGCAGACTGTTTACGGCCACTGATTCGCTGGTTTGCCTGCGTCGGGTCATCCTTGCCAGGCCAAAATCCAGGATTTTGGGTTTGCCGTCGGCGGTGAAGGCAATATTGGACGGCTTGATATCATGGTGCCAAATGCCATGGCGATGGATGTAAGCCAGAGCGTCAGACATCTGGAGACCCAGCTCAACCGCCTCAGGTACGCATAAAGGCCCGGTTTCCAACCGTTCTCTCAAGGTTCCGCCAAGCAGAAGTTCAAAAACAAGAACCGGTTTCCCGACACACCATTGGATATCGAAGATCGACGCCAGGGAAGGATGCTGCAACGCGGCGCAAGTCCTTGACTCATTTTGCAGCTCCTCGACGCTTACTTCCGTATTGTGTAGAACCTTGAGAGCAATCTGTCTGTCCAGACCAAGATCAATGGCGCGGTAGACTTCGGCGGTTGTGCCTGTCCCCAATCGTGTTTCAAGACGAAAGCGGCCGTTCACGACACGGGGAAGCGGTCCGATGTCGGTAGCCGTGCCACAGCATTCCGTCCGCTCAGGCAGATAAGTGCTGTTGCATATCTGGCACACCCGTACCAGCCAGCCTGGATGCTCGGTTTGTAGTCCCCGCCAGTTCGATAATCCTGATTTTTCGGGCTGTTTTTGCCTGGAACCGTGTATGTCCTGGGACTCCAATCCCAATGCCACTGCGGTACCAACGGTTGAGAGCAGGGCGATTTCCCGATCATCAAAAGGAAGGTCACTCTTTTTCGGCCCAATGACAACAAGGCCTATCAACCAACTCCCCAGGGAATAGAGAGGAACCAGAACTTCTACACCTCGTGAGCCTGGATGTCGGTCCGCCTGCTGCCGTGAAAGAGCCAGGCGGATGAGCTCTGATTCCGGTTCCAGGAAATCTCCACTGTCTGCCACGTTTCGATACCGGTTGAAGCCGGGGTCGAGCACATAGAAACGAATATATTCGGGGAAAAGCGTTGTCTCCAGTCGGGTCAGTGTCGTGTGGCATAACGCTTCGGTATCGTTGGAAGCGGGTATTGACGCAATAAGATCATTCAGCAGCGTTGCGGTTGCTGCAGTGGAACGGTAGAACTTTCTGTCCAGGGCTTCCAATAGCTTCATCCGCGATTTTACGGCCCATATTCCCAGACTGATGGAAGCCAGCAGAACCAGCACAGCAGGGTTGGTGGCAATGGCGGCCAGGGACTCATTGCGCATGTCGTAGAGGTATTGAGCAAGCAGGATAAAGGGGATCGCGGTAATAACGCTGATCAGCCACTTTCCCAGAAGATAGCGGACGGCCTTGGCAAACACGATGCGCAAGTCCATGACCTCATCAACGATCAGGGCATAGCTGGTGGTCACGGGAACCGAGAGTACAAGCAGGAACATTGCGGGGGTGACAAACTGCTCGGAAAACGGACCGGATGCCCACCCGGCATAGGCGGGTGAAGCCACGGAGAGTACGATGTCAGCGCTGGGTATGCCCAGGCCAATACCAAGGCCGATCAGGAACAGCCATACCCGGTTTTTCTCTTCGGCAGTGGTGTGACGGTTGGCCCACCAGCAAAACGGGAGAGACAGCAGGGTCAATCCGTAAACGAACAGGTCAGTTAGATTTCTCTCGCTCAGGACTGAAAACCCGATGGTGTCGTCGGTGACGCTGGCCATTATCAGTACGTTGTAGAGGAACAGCGATGTGCTGGCCAACAGGATGACAGACCTGACAATGTGGAGGCCCGGCCTGGGTTTAGCTACGCGTGGAAACTGGCCTACCAGGAACCAGGTGGTGTAAGCCAGAAATATTTCTATGGGCAGCGTCAACAAAAATCGAAGAGGTGCATAAGGTATCACCATATCTTCGATCAGCGCATGAGAAAAATCGCTGGCAACCAGCAGAAAGGAGGTTCCCAGGGCTTGCACCCTGATCTGATCGGCACCGGCCCAGAAAAGAAATATGCCGCAAGTCGTAAATGAAACAAGAAGGCCGACGCTGAACCAGCTCTCTTGGGGAAAACCCCACCCTGCTCCGATTGTCTGTATCAAAGCCAGCGAAAAGCAGGCGAACAGAAACAGTCGGACGAGGTTTTCGGGTTTCATGGTGTGTGTATCAGTCGCATATTCGGTCACCGACAATACCGTGAAAGATATCCTTTACGATGACAAATGCCTGATCATAGGCTGATACGCTAAGCGTCAATGTGCGGGCGTTTACCTGCTCCGGTTCAGCCCGTGCGACCATGGCGGAAATATAGCCGGCGCTGCGTACACAGACAGTGGCTCCCGCAACGGCAGCAGTCCTGTCTGGACCATCGGGCAGGCTCCCGATACTGGCTATTCCGGCTCCTGTATGATTGCGGATGTGCTGTTTAAGATTATCGGAAGCTTCAATACGTGGATAAAACTTACGTGCCTCAGCCAGGAATTCTTCCCACAACTGGTTTTCCAGATCGACCATTGCATTTCTCCTTGTTGTTATAGTTTTTGTTTTTTAACTACTGGTTTGTATTTAATCTGGTTTCAGGAGACGGTTGAAGGACGCTGAACTCCTGTTCCCTTTCCTGCGGTTCAAGTCCAAATTCGTTGATCAGATTATATATGTGTGACTTGGATAGGCCAAGCTCAGCCGCCGTCTGTTGGATATTCCAGCCACAGCGGCACAGACTGTCGCCAAGGAATGCTTTTTGAAAGTTCTTGGTGGCATCTTGATAAGCTTGCCCAAGGAAAAGACTGGTGATGTTCATGGCATTTTCGGTTCGGAAATTCCTGGTTTCCTTAAGAGCCAGAGCATGGCGCATTTCGACCGTTGGGGATTTGTCAATAACTGCGTGAATACAGACACTTTCGATGAGATTATCCAGTTCTCGGATATTGCCCGGCCATTCCCGTATGGAAAGATGATGCAAAAGCTCCGATGAAAGGCTTAAATTCTTGAAGCCATGTTTTATACACTTGAGCTGACAAAAATGCTCTGCCAGGCGCATGATGTCCTCGGCACGGTCGGCCAGGCTGGGCATATGGATTTGGAAGGTGTTGATGCGAAAAAACAGATCCTGGCGGAAGCTGCCAGCCTGTACCAGAGCATCCAGGTATTTATTGGTCGCATAAAGTACGCGTACGTCAGCTTTCTTTTTTACTTCCGACCCTACCGCATAGAACTCGCCGGATTGCAGAAACTGCAGCAGTTTGGTTTGCGCGGAGGCGGAAAGTTCGCTGACTTCGTCAAGAAAAAGTGTGCCTTTGTCGGCGGCCAGTATCTTGCCAGGCCTGTCCCGTGCATCATTGAACGCCCCGCGCACGGTCCCAAAAAGTTCGCTCTCAAGCAGGCTGTCCTGCAACGCACCGCAGTTCAGTTCGACGAAAGGGTGCTCGCTTCGTCTGCTGTTCAAATGGATGGATCGGGCAATCTGGGTCTTGCCGGTTCCGGACTCTCCGTTGATCAGCACATTGACATCCAGTGGTGCGACTGTTGTCGCCGCCTGCAGCACTCGATACAGAGCATTGCTGCTGCCAATGATTTCCTGCAAACGAAAACGCTTGCGTAAAACGTAAGTGGGATCAATGGCCGATTTCTGCTCATATTCCAGGAGAATCTGATCGAGAAACGGAACGATATGCCGGGCGAACTCCTGTGCATCGAGCTTCACCTTGCCTGATTCGGGATCGAAGCGCGAGTCCCCTTGCAGGTAAACCAGACCTTTGGCATTGGCCCCTTTGAAAGGTGCACAGAGCACGCTTTCAATGCTCCCCTCGCGGACACTCTCCATGGTGTTGAAACGGGGGTCCAGAAATGCCGTGGACGATGTTATCGGCTCCCCGCTCCTGATAGCCTCGGCGATAATACCGGTTGAAATATTTTCTCTTACGGAGACAACTTCGTCCTCTGACATAGACTGGGATTGGAATACCCGGGAGCCATCCTCTCCCCTGATTTCGAGGTAGCTCCGCCTGGCGCCGGAGATCTGCACGATCAGATCCAGCGCCCTGTTCAATTGCTGCTGGATGCTGTTGTGTTGATCGTTCCCCAGGTGTTGCAGCAAATCGTAGAATGCTTTTTGCTGCTGCAATCGAGATGTCTCGCTCATTGAATGCGCTTCCTTCTTTGCGAGGAGCGGGCAGTCGGGCACTGTCTTCCTGGCACCCCATTGAACAGCCGTCCAATATCCTGGACAGATTCCGGGAAATTAGACCACTTTTTATGAATTGGCACAACGCCAAGTTCCATCAATTCCAATCATATCCCGTAACTGATTGGTTTGTATTGAATTATTAATCTTCTCTGGGTTGAGCCACAATTGGCACAAAACTTGTTATGGCTGTAGTAGTTGTATGAGGTTGGAGCATGCTGGATGAGCAGGAAGTGACGACCATACTGAGAAGAGGACAAGTTATGCAGACGAACAGAAGATTGGCAGCCGGAGTTGAGAAGGTAACGCGGAGGGCGTACCGGCCCTTGTTTCTTATCATTGGTGTTTTTTCGGGGCTGGTTTCGGTGGCATCGCGAGCTGACGTTCCCAATACCTTTGTTGACGGTACACCTGCTGTCGCCGGCGAAGTCAATGCCAACTTTGACAACCTGGATCAGCGTCTGGAAAACCTGGAGTCTTTGGGTTTAGCAGATCGTTTGAGCGTCCTGGAAAATCTTGATCCGCCGGAGATCACGGTGGACTGCGACACGAATCCAGGTGCATTGCAGGCGGCGATCGATGCCGCCTCTCCCTTGGGGCTCAGCATCCAGGTATCGGGAAGCTGCGGCGCGGTTGAAATTTTTAACAAGCGAAATCTTTTTATCGACGGTGGAGACAAGTCGTCAACCACGATCACTGCTTCGACAGAACTCGCGGCGCTGGGTATTGCGTTGTCACAGGGCGTGTTTATTGACAATGTGACGGCGGTGGGAAGCAATGAAGAGCCGGCAATTATCGTAGGAGCGTCAGTTGTCATTCTTGGCAATATAACAGCGACAAACGGTCCGAACAATGACGGAACAGTGACCGTTGCAGCGGGTAGCTATACGGTATTCGACGGTGACATTGCGATTGGCAGTGCTGATGGCAGTGATCCTGTGGCCCTGCAACTTTCGGAACGAGGCTCCGTGATCATTGAGAACGCGTTGGCCACCATCAAAGGTGTTGCTGCCATTGCGATGGAGCAGCAGAGTTTATTTGATCACGATCCAAGCACTCCGGCGGATATACTCAATATTGAGGGTAACGTGGGCGTTGGCAGTCTGTCAACTTTCGAGATGAACCATGGTTCTATCCAGGGGAACACCAATATTCTCGGTGGTTCCAACTTTCTCGCCAGAGCGGAAACCGGCTATAACATCTCCATAGACGGCAACGTCAACAGCTCAGGGGGCGGCTCGACATTCACTCTGGCCACAGTGGATGAAGGAACGGCCAGCCTGGCTGGAACCTATACTGCCAACTTTTCTGGAGGTGGTGCAGTCATAGGCGCAGGAACAGTGTTTAGCCCCGCGACAGTCAACGTCGCCTCAGCCAGCCGGCTCCTCATACAAGGTGGTGCCGTAATTGGTGACGGAGAGACCAACCCTGAGTTCAATGTGAATCGATTCTCCATCTTGACCAGTTTCTCTGAACTCGACCCTGTTCGGGTCACTTGTAACGGCACTGTTGTCGCGCAACAGCTGGCGCCGGAATTCCTCGATCTTTATCTTTAACAAGTCCGATTACGCCACTGATGTCTCCAAAACAAGTCTACAGGGTTGGCAACCAACATTCCCGGAATAGGTGTGTCATGGAAAAATACACGAAATGTTCAACCACGTTCGCCGTGTTGTTGCTGACCTCCTCCCCATGGGCTCACGGTGCGAGCCTGATCTGGAGTGACGGCAATTGGGGTGAAAGTGAATGGAACAGCGGTTTGATGCCGCCCTCCGCAGATGAAATCGACGACATCATTGACGACATCATCATCCCCATCGGTGAAGGTGAAAGCATCTCAGACGAGGCCATCGAACAGATCGGGAAGGCAGTGGAAGCCACCAGCGGGTTAACGCAGAACCTGGTGGAGAACATTGATGAAACGAATGAAGATGATGTGATCAACGCCCTGAGCTCCATCGGTAACGTGGTTGGCGTCAGCGGCGGCGCCTCCGGTAATATCACCGGTAGCGGTAACGCCGCAGAGGCGGCAGCCACCGGCACCGGCGGCAGCACCGCGATCGACAATTTCGCCAAGCTGCTGAGCGCACTGGATAACAAGACTAATGCGTCGGAAATACCGGTGGAACTGTCCGTGGAGCAAAAGCAGGCGGTGCAGGAAGCAGCGATACAGGCGGTGGCCTCGGCGGTGAATATCCTGGTGGCCCTGCCGGAAGAAGGTGTGGCTCGCAAGGCCGTGTTGGAGGATCTGGGCAGGATCATTTCCAGCTCCGTCAATCTGGGTCTGGCCCTGACCGGGGAACAAGCAGATTCCCTGTTTGAAGCTACGGATCAGACCACTGACGAAAACGCCGACCTGGATGATCAGTTGGAGACCTCTGTTCCCATCGCACCCAGGAACAAGGCCCTGGTGTCCAAACAAGTGCTGAATGAAGCCTTGGGCGGCGCCATTGCCGGGGAAGAACTGGATACCTTCCTGCAGGAACTGGCGACCGCCATTAACCCCGCTGATGTCAATATCGGCGGCGTCAGCGGTGAGGAATCCCTGAGCGAGGGCTTTTCCGAGGCGGTGGGCGATGGCAGCGGTGCGGTGAATTTCGATCCCGGCACAGGGATTATCACATTCAGTTTTGGCGGAGCCGATGGACAGCCCTCCAGCGGAGCGGTGCAGTTCCTTGCCCTTGGCTCACCGGTCACCAACATCCCGGCCCGGGTGGTCTCCGCCAACGTGGTGGCTTCCGGTTTCCCTGATGGTGTCCGAGTGCTGGCCGATGGCGCGGTAGTGGTCACTAA
>JAVVEZ010000125.1:0-7319 GCA_032250895.1 Pseudomonadales bacterium
CACAGGTGCAGATGATCCTGCCGGTACAGCCAGGCTTCATCCTTGCCGCCCACGGTAATAGCATATTCCTGGAGTTTTGGCTGTTTGGGATTGGCGGCCAGCAATGTTCTGATGGCCTGCGCATGATGGCGGCCAGCCCTTTGCAGGACCTGCAAGGCTTTGCCCTGGCGGCCCAGCCGGTACAGGGCCAGGATATGATTGAGGGTCAGGGTACAGAGATCATCGGGGAAACGCTCGGCCAGGGCCACCACTTTATCGTCCTCGCCGTTTTCCAGGTAGCTGCCTGACAGTTCGAAGCGAATGCCATGATTGTCGTTGGGGTTGAGTCGCAGCAGGCGCTCTGCCATCTGCATGAACACCCGCCCACCTGCCGCATCGACAGTTGACAGGTGCCGGTAGGCATGGTGGGCAAGCAGTCGCAGGGCGCAGCGATTCTCGAGAAAACCCCAGGGCAGTTCACCGTGCTGCTTGCCCTGCCTGGCAGCGGCCTCGAGATTCGCCTCCAGCAGTGCTGCGCCCCGTTGCAACATGGGTTCGAGCAGGGCCTGTTCAATGGCGAAGATGGGTACCACATCGACGGCCATGGCAAGATCATCCAGCACCTCGAAGCTGTGCCAGGCCAGGGGCTTGCGGGCCAGGAAATCCAGCCAGTCCGGCGCATTGTTCCAGACTTCGGGGTTGCCATGCCCGGTGCTGGTAAGAGACGGTTTACACCGGGGAAACACCTTAGCCCAGGCGGCTTCCAGTGCGGCCAGTTTTTTGTCAGGCACCAGGATGCCACCGCTATCGCTGGTTTCAACAGCATAATGCACCTGCACCGCCGGTGCCTCTTCGAACAGCGTGGCCAGCCAGTCCAGATCGGGGTCGCTCGAGCGTGCCATGTCGGCGAACATTGCCACCGGGTCCTCGGCCGCTGCGCGCAACAGCTCTATCATTTCCGGGTTGATATGACGATCGCGCTTTACCCGGGCCAGCCAGAACTTTGCCCGTTGTTTTGCCTTGTCGATGTCGCCCTGAGACACCAGCAGGGTCAGCTCCAGAATGGCCAGCGCAGGATCACCCGGATTTTCCCGCTGCGCCTGCTGAAAGACTTCCCAGGCGCCCCTGGTGTCCCCCTGGTCGGTCAGTACCGTGGCCTTGCGTTGCAAGGCAGCAGCCCGCAGCTCACGGTCACCGTTGGTAATGACCCTGTCCAGCAGACGTTTGCGTTTGCCTGCCTGGTCCAGTTCGAGATAGCTGTCCATCAACTCATCGAACAGAAACCCCAGCCTGCCCGACAGTTTGCCTGCGCCGGCAAACCAGGGTTCCAGCAGTTGTGCCGCCAGTTTCACCTCGCCTTCATGGCGCCATTGCCGTGCGGTATCGGCAAGTGCAACGACATCGACCTTTGTGCGGGGCAGCTCCGCCAAGGCCTTGCGGGGCAGATTATCCAGTATATGGCGCAGCATGTTGTAGTCTTTCAGGTCGGGCAGCCTGCCCAAGGGCTGACAACAATGCTTGAATTTTTCACCCGACCCGCAATAGCAGGGCTCGTTTCTGCCCGGCCTGGGCAGCGGTGCCCGGCGAAAATCATGATCCGGCAGCGGCATGGCATTATAGATGCTCACCCCCAGCGCGCGAAAAGCCTGTCCGGGAGGGCCGGCAATGCCACTGGCAATGTGTGGCGCCAGCACGGGGCCGATCCTGGCTATCCAGTCGAGAAAAGACGGTGCGTCGCTGGATTTTGCCAGATAACTGGCCGCCCCCTGGAAAAGTAGAAACAAATCATCAGGGGACGAGGGCGCCTGATCGTGGGGTTCGAAAATATCGTGGGTCATTGATTGCTGCTCTATCGACAGGGGGAAGCTCTGTTTTCAGGTGCCTGCAGAGTAAAACAGCAAGGAGCGTACTAACTTGCGGATACAGGTGTCAATGGCCATTATCAGTTCGCTGGGGTCGCCATGGCGATGCCGCCGTCCGGCCTGATCCAGGGATCGTCCCACCTCATTTTCCCTGTTCTTCGTCGCGGTTTTTCCGGTATTGGTAGAATCTCTGATGACGCGGCGTTCCATTTGGCCCAGGATGCTGCCGAAACCTACAACACCCAAGGAGGACGACTCATGCAAGCGACCGGATTTTTCCAGGCGTTATTGAGTGCTTTACTGCTGTTGCCGACTGTTGCACCGGCCCAGACCAATCTCGGCGTTGCCGATTACACGGGCAACGAAGAACTGCTGCGTCCGGCCAACCTGGATGAATGGATCCAGACCGGCGCGGCGCTTGGCAGTGAATACAACAACGAACCCTTCGATCCCCGGAATCCCGGCAGGATCGGTGTCGTGCAGATGGAGCCTGCCGCCTACCGTTATTTCATGGCAAACGGCAGCTATGCTGATGGCACGATGTTCCTGCTGAGTTTTTACGACGCCGAGAGCAAGTCCGATCCGCAACTGCCGGGCTTTGTGCAGGGCGCCCTGGTGGCGCAGGAAATCCATGTGCTGGACAAGGCGCGTTTCACCGAAGGCCGCGGCTTCTTCCTGTTCAGTTCACCCGGGCAAGCCAGCAGCACGAAAGTCGCCGATGGCAGCGAGTGCGTGGCCTGTCATACGGAGCATGGCGATCTCGACGGTACCTTCGTGCAGTTCTATCCGGCGATGAGGCAAAAACTGGGCCTTGCCGAGTAACTCTGCGGGACGCAGACAGCTTTCGTTCAGCGATAGCTGCCCTGCACGCTGTTCTGCAGTTTGCTGCAAAGTGCATCCCGGTACGCCCGGCTCAGCTTGAGGCGGGCGTCGTTCTGCAGAATGACCTGATAATCGCCGTTGTCGTTGATTACCAGTTCCCGGATCGCGTTCATGTTCACCAGACTGGAGCGGTGAATGCGCTGAAAGCCCCGGTCTGCGAGTTGCTCTTCCATGCGCTTGAGCGTCTCGCGTACGAGGTGGTTTTTTCAAAGGAAAATCACCAACGGCATCTGTGCCGGACCCAGCTGTTGGACGACCTCGAGCCCCGACAGCCCGGGCATATTGATATCCAGAAATACCAGATCGGGTCTTGTAGCCGTCAGCATCGCAACGGCAACGTTGCCGTCGCCGCACTCTCCGGCGATTTCGATATCCGGCTCAGTGGCCAACAACAGTCGCAGACCTTCCCTGGCGAGCGGTTCGTCATCGACGATCAGCACTTTCATCGCTCAGTCCTTCCCGAGCACGATGCTGATCGTCGTGCCTGCGGCCGGGGAACTGGTGAAAGCGAACTGATGGCGGCCCGCGTAGAGTGCGAGTAAACGGTCCTGTACATTGCGCAGCCCCAGACCGATGGCAAGCGATGGCGTCGCGGTGCCGACGCCATCATCGACCACTTGCAGCGCCATGCCCACCGGCGTTTCATCCACTTTGATCAACAGATGGCAAGGGCCGGTTTTTCGAGCCAGCCCGTGTTTGATCGCGTTTTCGACCAGAGCCAACTCCCGGCGCAAGGGTACGGTTTGCTCCTCGCCCTGCGCCAGCGTTTGCCGGAAAAAGTCACTGAGGAGATCGATCATGTTGCCCGCTTTGTCGTTCTCCCGCTTCTTCACCAGCACCGCGATCGAGTTCAAGGTGTTGAACAGGAAATGCGGGTTGATCTGCATCTTCAGCGCCTGCAGTTTGGATTCTGACAACTGGCTCTCCATGCGCAACGCGTCGAGTTCCTTCTGGCGGACCAGACGGAAGAAGCTGCTGATGTTCTGACTGGCGACAAGTACGGTATAGATGAATGCATCGATCAGGAACATGTCATCCTGGAACAGAAAATGGCCGGTGTGCTGCCACGCGGCATAAGCGACCATGTCAGGCGCGATATAAGCGATGTGGTAGTAGAGCATGGCAGAGATGTAGCCGTGCAGCACTGCCAGCAGCAGCATCATGCAAAAATGCTTCAGCAGCGTCGGTAGCAGGTTGTCCAGCAACACCGGAAATCTTGCCGCCAGCAGCATCACCAATGGCGTAAGCGGCAGCCACGGAGTCCAGACGTATAGTGTGGTTCCCCATTCGTCTTTCCCGAATATCATCCTTTCACAGTGCCATTGCAATGCCTGCATCGTCAGATCGTCTCCGGTCGCATAAAGCTCGTCCAGCAACCATTGAAACGCGGTCTGCAGGCGGTCAGAGGAAAGCACGGGATTGAGCTGTACTCAACCCCAACCGGTCCCCGCGCAATGAATAGCAGGGCCAGGCAACGCAGCACAAGGCCGCTCTCAATGCTCTGCAGGAGCGGCACCATCCATCAGCGCCTGTTCAATGGCTTCGATACTCGGCAGACTGGATTGCAGGCTGGCCGGCAAGGCGGCGAGCAACTGGTATTCCGCCACACCGATGGGGGTGCCGGAAACGCGCAGGGCATACTCGGCCACCACCTTGTTCTTGCTCTTGCACAGCAGCAGGCCGATGGTCGGCCCGTCATGCTCAGCCCGCATCTGCATGTCGATGGCGTCCTCCAGCGCGCGTTCATCGGACTCGGCGGTAATGCCAAGAAAGTCGAATACATACGGATCCTTGAAGGATTCGCGGGCAAGGTCCGATTGCGCTTTTGGGAGCTGTTGGGCGAAATTTGTCAGTGCCTGACCTTCGCGGTCGAGCAGGCGGGATTCGATACGGCTGACCAGCGTGTTCCGCGACCAGCCGTGCTCAATGGCACGGCGAGCATAGGCAAGCCGCTGATCCGTGGCTTTGAGCTTGGTCAGCAGTATCAGATTGTGGCCCCAGGGCAATAGTCCAACAGCCTGTTGGACTATTTGGAAATCAGGCCACGCCTCGGCAAACGCGCGCATGTATAGCAAATTGGTGCGAGAAAGTCCTTTCATGTGGGGAAACGCGCTGCGCAAGTCCTGTGCCAGGCGCTCGATGACCTTCGTTCCCCAGCCCTCCCGGTCCTGCCGGTCGAGAATGTCGCGGCCGATCTGCCAGTACAGCAGCACCAGTTCGCTGTTGACCGCAAGCGCGGCCCGCTGCCGGGCCTGGTGGATACGGGCTTTCAGTTCGGCAAGCCAGCTTTTGTAGCCGGCGGGAAGGGAGACGATTTCGGGCATGATTCTGTACACCTCCTTGTGTCACGGCTTACGTGGATCGTGAATCCTCCACGTCGATGTGAAGCAACTTAGCACAGGAATCACGCATTTCCATTACAACATTTCCATTACAAGAATGACCAGAACAGGAGAACCCCATGACCGCCAGCCACACCGCGCCCTTGATCAAGCTGCAGAACATCTGCCGCCACTTCCACACCGACAGCATCGAGACGCGTGCGGTCAATGGCATCTCACTGACGATCAACGAGGGCGAATACGTGTCCATAGCCGGCCCCTCGGGCTGCGGAAAATCCACACTGCTTTCGATCATCGGCCTGCTCGACAGCCCCACCAGTGGAGAGTATCTGCTGAACGGCCATGCAGCGGCGGGACTCGACGCTTACCAGCGCGCCGCGCTGCGCAACAAGGAAATTGGTTTCGTGTTCCAGGCCTTCAATCTGATCGGCGACATGACGGTGTTCGAGAACGTGGAGCTGCCGCTGGTATACGGCAAGATGCCGAAGAAGCAGCGGCGCAAGCCCTTTCATCGTGTGAATTTTCTGATGGCAGTGACGGGCGCCTACTTGAATTCGACAAAGGTGCTGTTGATACTTGGTCGTGAGTACATGGTTTCGTACCAGCGCCGGGTATGGTGGTGCCCGGCGGGAATCTCCATCTGGACGCGTTTGGCGGTATCAATGGCCAGGATGCCGGTGATGTCCGCGATGGAAAATCCGTCGCCGCCGACGCAGGGACTTGCCGCCAGGCGTTGTTCAAGACGCGTGAGAAATATTTCGAAGCGCTGCCTTGCCCGCTCTGCCAGCGCCGGAATGGCCGGAAAGCCCTGAGCGAAACCGGGAATGGCCCGGTCACGCAGCGCCGGGTGGGAATTTCTGAAGGCTTCCTGAGCGCTCTGGTAGCCATCGAATTCCATGTGCCGTTCCCAGGAGGCAATCAGGCCGATCTGCTCGGGCTCTTTCCCAAACAGGCAGGGCTGTGGGTACAGTGCTTCCAGATAACGGCAAATGGCCAGGGATTCGTCCATCATCTGACCGTCATCCAGCAGCAGGACGGGTACCACACCCCGCGTATTGAGGGCCAGGAAATCGTCCTGCAGGTTGGCCTTTTCCGCCAGGTTGACGGCAACGCGCTCGATGTCCCGGCCTTTTTCGAGCAGAAAAATATCGACTTTTCGGCAATGCGGTGCTCTGGGAAAGGTATAGAGTTTCATGATCGGGCAGTCCGGATTTGGAAATTGGCATTTGTGTGCATTGGCTGCCTGTGCATCAGGGCCGCGGCGCCGTGTAACTTCGATATATAGCGATTTTTGCAACGGTAAAGTTATTACGTTATCAGTGTCCCCTTTGTTCTATGCGTTGGCTTGTGACGGCTCCCAGCGGTGGATTTTCTGGATTTCAGGGCCAATTTCACTCCTGGCCTTGTCCAGGTCATAGGCTTTTTGCAAATTCATCCAAAGCTCCGGCCCAGTGCCAAAAAACTGCCCCAGCCGCAACGCCGTATCCGCTGTGATAGCTCTGCCACCATGGATGATCTGCAAGACCCGGTTGGGCGGCACGCCGATCTGGCGGGACAGTTCCGTTGCCGTAATCCCAATTTCCTCCAATTCATCTTCCAGGATTTCACCCGGATGTATCGGTTCTCCAGCCATGTTTATTCACCTTGCCTTTCTAATGGTAATCCACGATTTCAACATCATGCGCGCCGTCATCCCAGATAAAGCAGATACGCCATTGCTTATTTATGCGAATGCTGCACTGCCCGGCCCGACCGCCTGAGAGCTTCTCGAAGCGGTTGCTCGGCAGGGCCTGTAAAGCCTTAAGGGAATCAGAAGCATCCAGAATGCGCAGCCGCTTTTCCGCCTGCCGTCTGAAACCCGAAAATGCAGTAACATGATGGCCGTGAAAGAGGCGTTCTGTCTTCCTGCACTTAAAGCTCACGATCATGTTCAACTTACTATGTTTTTATGATTTACGTCAAACGTAAATATATAGCGCGTGGCAGGATATTCAAGTCTGTCGGACTCAGGATGATTCGAAGATCATCGCTTGTGTGCATTGGCTGCCTGTGCATCTCAGGGCCGCGGCATGTAATAGGGCAGGAAGGCGCTGAGCCCCTCTATGCGGCTGATCCTGCCGTCGACGATCCTGAAAATCTCCAGCTGGCCGAGGGTGTAGGGGTACTCGACCGGCACATGCTGCACGGCGCCATCCAGAGTTTCGTAAGTAGTGTAACGCAGCGCATGATCTTCGTAGTCGATGGCCACGACGAG
>JAVVEZ010000126.1:0-7236 GCA_032250895.1 Pseudomonadales bacterium
GTGGAGCGGGTGAAGGGAATCGAACCCTCGTCGTAAGCTTGGGAAGCTTCTGCTCTGCCATTGAGCTACACCCGCAGTGCTGTTCCGGTCTCTGTGCCTTGGGTTTTCTGTCCCGGGCGCAGCGTAGGCATTGTGCCTATCGGCCTGGCAATTTGCAATGTGCTATGGACGGCAGTCCATCCGGCCCGCTCTGGCAGCCTGTAATGTCCATTGCGGATCGGGGTCTTCTCCCTGGCAGAACCCGGGGAAAATTTTTATTCCGATTCATCAAATTACATATTATCTGCACAATGCTGTGCATAATAAGCCTCGCCTGGGTCTTTTTGGGCACTTGTTTGTCTGTTGATTCATTATGGCCGCAAGGTGGCCTGGGAGCCTGGATTTGCGTTTTCTACTACGTCACCCCGTTCTGATCCTTTTTCTGCTGGGTGTGCTGGGCCTGTCTTATCTGGTGTATGACAAGGCTCAGCAGCAACCTGCCGGCTCCGGCTTCTCCGGGCGGCCCGGGGCCGGGGCTGGTGCCCAGGCCCTGGTCACCGTTGCCACCGTCACTCGCCAGACCCTGGCGGATCAGGTTGAGTCTGTCGGCACCACTGCGGCCAATGAATCCATTAATATTACCGCTAAGGTCTCTGAAACCGTCAGCAAAGTGCATTTTGAGGATGGCATCTTCGCCAGGGAAGGGGATGTGCTGCTGGAATTGACCAATGCCGCCGAAGCCAGCCGTCTGGCGGAAGCCCAGGCCAGCGCCTCTGAAGCCCGTCGTCAGTTTGAACGTTTGGAAGGCCTGATCAAGAACAAATTGGTATCGTCCACTGACCTGAGTGTGGCCCGTACCAACATGGAAACGGCAGAGGCCAGGCTCGAAGGCGTGCTGGTCAGCATGAGTGACCGGGTGGTGCGGGCACCTTTCAGCGGCGTACTGGGATTTCGCAATGTCAGCGCGGGCAGCCTGGTTTCTCCAGGCACGGTCATTACCACGCTGGATGATATTTCCACGATAAAACTCGATTTCACCATTCCCGAAGTGTATCTGGCGGATATTCATGTCGGGCAGAAAATCAAGGCCCACAGTGTGGTCTATGCCGATCGGGAGTTTGAGGGCATCGTGCGGGTCGTTGGTTCCAGGGTGGATCCGGTCACGCGTTCGGTCTCGGTGCGCGCCCACATCGACAATCCCGAAGCCACACTGCGTCCCGGGATGCTGCTGACGGTCGCCATGGGTCTGAATGAGCACGAAGCCACGGTGGTGCCCGAGGAGTCTGTAATAGTCAGCCAGGGCCATCAGTATGTCTTTGTCATCGACGATGAAAATATCGCACGCCAGGTTGAAATTACCCTGGGGCGGCGACGCCCGGGCATGGTGGAAGTACTCAGTGGCCTGATTCCCGGCCAGCGGGTTGTTACCCAGGGAGTTGCTCAGGTGAGACCAGGCCAGCCGGTGCGCATACTCGTTCCAGAAAGCCAGGGTCCGGATCAGGCTTCCTGATGACGGATGGGCTGCCGGTTTTTAATTTTTGGGTGATGATGCAATGATCCTGTCGGACATCTCGGTAAAAAGACCCGTGTTTGCAACGGTGATCAGCCTGGTGCTGATTTCCTTCGGCATCCTTTCCTTCATGGAACTGCCGCTGCGCGAGTATCCGGACACCAGCGCACCGGTGGTCTCCATCAATACCAGCTATCCTGGAGCCTCTGCCGAAGTGGTGGAAAGTCAGGTTACCCAAATCATAGAGGATCAGATCAACGGCATCGACGGTGTCACCGCCATCACCTCATCGAGCAGTGACGGGGGCTCCCAGATTTCAGTGGAATTTGAGGCGGGTCGCGACATCGAGGCCGGTGCCAATGATATCCGCGAAAAGATATCCCGGGTCACCCGATCACTGCCGGAAGCCGTGGACCCTCCTCAAATCACCAAGGCCGACAGTGACGCCAGCCCCATTCAATATTTCAATCTGGTCAGCAGCCAGATGAATTTTCTGGAACTGAATGATTACGCCAACCGTTTCATCGTCGACCAGTTTTCCGTGCTCGACGGGGTTGCCAGCGTGCAGGTCCGGGGCAATGGCGGCTTTGCCATGCGGATCTGGCTGGATCGTATCGCGCTGGCCGCCAGAGGCCTGACCGTCACGGACGTGACCTCGGCCCTGCGCCGGGAAAATGTCGAAGTACCCGCCGGCCGTATCGAATCGTCGAGCATGGAATTTACGGTGCGTGTCGAGCGCGTGTTCAAGACGGCAGATGACTTTGCCCGGCTGGTCATCGCCCGCGGTGATGACGGCCATCTGGTGCGGCTGGGCGAAGTGGCCCGGGTGGAAATCGGTTCAGCCAATGAACGGGCCATTTACAAGGGTAATGGCGTGGAAGCCGTGGGCATGGGCATCATCAAGCAGTCCACGGCCAACAGCCTGACCGTGATGCGGGCGGCCGGTGCCCTGGCGGAAAAGATCAATGCCACCCTGCCCGAGCATATGGAACTGGTGGTGTCTTCCAGTGATGCCACCTTCATTGAAAATGCCATTTCCTCGGTTTACGAGACCATCTTCCTGACCATGGTGCTGGTGAGTCTGGTGATCTACATGTTCCTGGGTTCCATTCGTACCATGCTGATTCCGGTGGTGACCATTCCGGTCTGCCTCGTGGCATCCTTTATTTTTCTGGCGGCGCTGGGCTTGTCGGTCAACCTGATCACTCTGCTGGCACTGGTACTCAGTGTGGGGCTGATCGTCGATGATTCGATCGTGGTGCTGGAGAACATTCAGCGCCGGGTCGAGAATGGTGAGCCGCCGCTGCTGGCGGCCTTCAATGGTTCCAGGCAGGTCGCCTTTGCAGTGATTGCAACCACCGTGGTGCTGCTGGCGGTTTTCGTGCCGGTCATCTTCATGAAGGGCAATATGGGCATTCTGCTGTTCGAACTGGCGGTTACCATCGGCGGTGCGGTGCTTTTTTCCAGCATACTGGCGTTGTCACTGACGCCCATGATGAGTTCAAAACTGTTGACCCCCGATGCTCACAAGAGCTGGTTGACCAATGGTGTCGATCGCCTGTTTCGCTGGATACAGCGGGGCTATCACGACGGTTTGTCGGTCTGCCTGCGTTACAGTTGGGCGGTGGTACTGGTCCTGCTGCTGGTGGGAGGGGCCATTTATTACCTGCTGGGGCAGATTCCCTCTGTCTTTGCCCCCGCGGAAGACCAGGGAATGTTTATGGTTCGTATCAACGGCCCGGAAGGCGCGGGTCTTGATTTCATGGAAGAGCAGATTACCCGGATGCAGGCCGAGGTCATGCCCTATATGGAAAGAGGCGAAATCAGCAGCGTCATCGCCATGGTCCCGGGTTTTGGCGGCGGCAACAATGGTGGTGTCAGCAACGGCATGAGCCGGATCTCCCTGCCGCCCTGGCAGGACCGGACCAAGAGCACACAGCAGGTCATAGCAGAACTGAGCCAGAAATGGTCACAGCTGCCAGCGCTGGAAATGAACATGTTCATGCGTTCCGGTCTGGTGCGCGGCGGTGGCGGGCAGCCGGTACAGTTTGTGATTGGGGGGCGCAGCTATGAAGAACTGGTCCAGTGGCGCGATCTGCTGATCAGGCGGGCGGAGGCCAGCGGCATGTTCGCTCGGCCACGATCAGACTATCAGGAAACCCGGCCCAGCCTGACCATCACTGTGGACAAGGTGCGAGCCGCCGATCTGGGTATTTCCATTCAGGCAATAGGGCAAACCCTGCAGGCCATGATGAGCGAAACCCGCGTCACCACCTTTGCTGACCTGGGGGAAGAATACGACGTGATCTTGCAGGCGGAGGCAGAGCAGCGGGCGACGCCGGATGACCTGACCAATATCTATGTACGCTCCGACAGCAGCGGGCGTCTGGTGCCCCTGTCCAATCTGGTCAGCATTGCCAATACCTCAGGGCCGAATTCGCTGAATCGCTACAATCGGGTGCGTTCCATCACCATCAGTGCCGACCTGACGCCGGGAACCACGCTGGACAGTGCACTGGGTTTCCTGGAAAACGTGGTGAAGGATGAATTGCCAGAATATGCCCAGATCGGTTACAAGGGCGAATCGCTCGATCTGAAGAGTTCCAGTGGTGATCTGCTGTTTATTTTCATGCTGTCGCTACTGGTGGTGTTCCTGGTGCTGGCCGCCCAGTTTGAAAGTTTTGTGCACCCGCTGGTGATCATGACCACTGTGCCTCTGGCCCTCTTTGGCGCCCTGCTGGGCCTGTTCCTGACGGATGGTTCGCTGAATGTCTATACCAATATCGGTCTGATCATTCTGGTGGGTATCGCCAGCAAGAACGGCATCCTGATCGTTGAATTCGCCAATCAGCTGCGGGATCAGGGCAAGGCTTTCCGGGAAGCCCTGATCGAGGCCTGCGACCTGCGCCTGCGGCCGGTGCTGATGACCTCGATCGCTACACTGATGGGCGCCGTCCCCCTGATGCTGGCGACCGGTGCCGGTTCGGAAAGCCGGGCCTTGCTGGGCACTGTCATTTTTTCCGGAGTGCTCATGACTACCGTCATGACTCTGTTCGTGGTGCCGGTGGTCTACAATCTCATTGCCAGAAAGACCGGTTCTCCGGAAGCCGTTGCTAGGCTGCTGCATAAACTGCAGGAGGCGGAAGACGAGATTGCCCAGGTGCCGGTTACCGAGGCCCGCTGACAGTCGGGTGTTTCAAACCAGGCAAGCCGCCTGGTGGCGGCTGTTCGAAAACCGGACGTGGCAAGTCAATTCCCTCTTTGCAGTGTGAACTGCGTCTGCACTCCGTTGACCTTAACCGTGTAATCACCGTCGGGGAGCGTAGTAACATCCAGTGCAATGGAGGTTTCAAAGGGGCTTATGATGGCGATGCAGCTTTCCTCCGGCCCCAGGCGGGATTCGGCGAGCACGATGTTGAATCCCTGGTCCCCGCGCAAGATGGCCGGCGTCTCAAGGTGAACACAAGGTACGGATTTTATACCGCTGACCTCGACGCTTGCCTGCAAGGGCAAGGATTCACTGATGACGACGGCGACGGATTCAATCTGCACCGGGGACAGCGCTTCTGCCGACATGACACGGAAACTGCCCTTGCCGTCGTAATCAAGCCGGATGTTTTTGTAATACACACTGTCAATATCACCAATCACGGCCCCTTCGGGAATCAGTAGCAGATTGTCATGAAGGACTGCCGGCTCGGCCTGGACGGATTCCAACAGGGACAGCGAGAAAAGTGGGATCAGGACAAGCCTGTGTGCCATGTTTGTGGTGTTCATAAAAGCTATCGTCCTTTTTTGATTTTGATCCTGATGACCATTTGACAATGCAGATGGCAGAAATTACAGCGAAATTTGTCAGAGTTCAATGAGTCAAGAAAACTTTTTGGAGGCTCAGAAATCCGGCAGCTGTGCCTGGTGATATTCGACCAGCTTGCGCAGACTGACGGGTCTGAAGCTGTCATCCCTGGTCACCCATTCCAGGATGCGGGCGCCCAGTGCAAGCCTGTCGGCATCGATGCCCATCACATGCGGGTGCCAGATAAAGGTCAGAAAACCGTTCCGTTCGGCAGCCCGGGTCAGCGCCGCCCGCCAGATGGCTTCGACTTCCTCGCAACTGCGCGAGTTCCACAGCCAGTGCGTGGCGTCAACGGCCTGCCATTCGTAGGGAACCGTCCAGAGCGTCGGCGTCAGTTGACTGACCGCCCCCGCATCGTCTCCGCCTGGACCGAGACTGGCATCGATCCGATAACCCAGGTCGGACAGAATCTGCGCGGTGGCAGAGGACCTGGCGCCACCCGGTGCCCGAAAGGCTCGCGGCCGGGTGCCCGAGGCCCGTTCCAGGGCTGCCGTTGCCCGTTCGGCCAGATCCCGGGCCTGGGTAGCCGTCAATGTCTTCCAGTCCTCATGCTGCCAGCCGTGCATGCCCAGTTCGTGCCCCTGCCGCAACAGCTCCTGGAGTTCCTGCGGATGGGCTTCCCCGTTCCAACCTTCAACGAAATGAGTAATCTTTATGTCGTAACGCGCATAGAGTTCCAGCAGCGCGGGAAAGCCCCGTTCCAGCGCAGGGCGGTTGCCGGGCTGCCTTGGCTGCGAGATAAGACCGCGGCCAAGATCGGCGGCATCGGAGAGATTGTCCATGGTAAAACATACTAATGCAGTCATAGAAAATTACAGTCATCAAGGGGAATAAACAGGTAAAAAATATCAGCAAAGCCAATTGGCGCGCCATTCTATACTGAACCGGGGGCAGATTTCTCCTCGAAGTGTTCATCATCTCCTGTCCGGTATGGTTTACCCAGACTGGATTGAGGGGTAATCCAGTATCATTGGAGGTTGGATTGAACGGATAGAGTGCTTATTCTTCCCACTTCTAAATATATTTAATTAAATCAATAGAATATATAAGTTTTCAGGGCTTGACATTAGTGGAGCCAAGCTCTACTGTCACAGCCGTTCGGAAGTGGGTTTTTCCTTGATCAAGAACAGATTAATTGAGTGGAGACAAGCGAATTAGAGCCTAAGGTATTGTTTTTTTATAGAAAAGTTGAAACGGGAGTTTTTCCCGAAAATTGACCTGGGTACTGCTTATGTAATATTAAAATGATATTATTAGCACCTGAATGGCTAGTGTTTGACTATGAAAAAGTGCTCGTATCATGATTGCTTAACAGGTTTTTTGTTCTCTGGTATAAGGCAAGCTACGGGGTTTTCAGACTTGTGAATTGTAAGAATTTCAGGAAGTTATTGAGTGGGTAGCGACGAGAAGTTCTATTTAGCTCTTGAGCAGCGCATATTGCTTGATGCCGCAGGTATGGCTACGGCAGAGCAGACTATTGCGGATAATAATGATGCGCTGCCCACAGCCGATTCCGATGCTAAGGACGACGTTGATGCGCTCCTGTCCGCGTTTGTTGAGCAGGATCTTGCAGAAAATGAGGAAGTAACCCAGGCCAACGACGAAGATGAAGATCAGGTCGAAGATCAGGAAGTAGCTCAGGTCAACGATGAAAGCGAACATCAGGATGACGAAGTTCAAGATGTAGCCCGGGTCAACGACGAGGACGGCCATCAGGATGAAGAAAGCCAGGAAGTAGCCCGGGTCAACGACGAAGATGAAGATCAGGACGAAGATCAGGAAGTAGCCCAAGCCAACGACGAAGATGAAGATCAGGAAGTAGCTCAGGTCAACGATGAAGATGAAGATCAGGTCGAAGATCAGGAAGTAGCTCAGGTCAACGATGAAGATG
>JAVVEZ010000029.1:0-37781 GCA_032250895.1 Pseudomonadales bacterium
GCAATCCAGGTGACATCAGCTGCCAGTTCAAGTAAGAGCGGAAAGTAGCAGGTTCTGCCCGTTCCGTTTTCAATGCCCGGCTCAGTGCCGGGCATTTTTGTATGAGTTTTTGCAACATGCGTAACAAGGGAAGAAGAACGAAACATGCCGTCCATTATCAGCATACAAAACCTCGATAAAATCTACGACTCCGGTTTTCAGGCGCTCAAAGGGATCAATCTGGATATCCGCAAGGGTGAAATCATTGCCCTGCTGGGACCGAACGGGGCCGGGAAAACCACGCTGATCAGCATCATCTGCGGCATCGTCAACCCCTCGTCCGGAACAGTCAGCATTGCCGGTCATGACATTATCAAAGACTATCGGGCGGCCCGCTCATTGATTGGCCTGGTGCCCCAGGAGCTGACCACGGATGCCTTCGAAACAGTATGGGCAACGGTGTCGTTCAGCCGCGGGCTGTTCGGCAAAAAACCTGATCCTGCCCATCTGGAAAAAGTGCTGCGCTCCCTGTCTTTGTGGGACAGAAAGGACAGCAGGATCATGACATTGTCAGGCGGGATGAAGCGTCGGGTGATGATTGCCAAGGCGCTGTCCCATGAGCCCCAGATATTGTTTCTCGACGAACCGACTGCCGGCGTCGACGTCGAACTGCGCAGGGATATGTGGGAGGTGATGCGCGAACTCAAGAATTCCGGGGTCACGATCATCCTCACAACCCACTATATCGAAGAAGCCGAGGAAATGGCGGATCGGATCGGCGTGATCAACAAGGGCGAACTCATGCTGGTGGAAGAGAAGCACAGGTTGATGCGGCAGTTGGGCAAGAAACAGCTGACCCTGCATCTGGCAGAACCTTTGAGGCTGATGCCCGAGATGTTGCTGGGTTACCAGCTGGAGCAGAAATTGGACGGTCTGGATCTGGTTTACACCTACGATGCCAATGCGGAGAATTCAGGGATTACCGCGCTGCTGGATGATGTGGAAAAGGCCGGTATCGCCTACAAGGATCTCAAAACCAAACAGAGCTCGCTCGAAGAAATATTTGTCAATCTGGTAAAAAAATAACATGAACTTCCGTGCCGTAAAAGCAATCTATAAATTTGAAATGTCGAGAACCTGGCGTACGCTTTCACAGAGTGTCATTTCGCCGGTGCTCTCGACCTCGCTGTATTTTGTGGTCTTTGGCAGTGCCATCGGTTCCCGCATGAGTGATATTGGCGGCGTCAGTTACGGTGCCTTCCTGGTGCCGGGCCTGGTGATGCTGTCGCTGTTGACCCAGAGTATTTCCAACGCCTCCTTCGGTATTTATTTTCCGCGCTTCGTCGGTACCATCTATGAGGTCCTGTCAGCGCCTGTGTCCCCGACGGAAATCGTCATGGGCTATGTGGGAGCAGCAGCATCAAAATCCATTATTCTGGGGGTCATCATTCTGGCAACGGCGGGTTTCTTCGTACCCTTGCAGGTCATGCATCCCTTCTGGATGTTCATGTTTCTGGTATTGACGGCGCTGACTTTCAGTATGTTCGGATTCATCATCGGCATCTGGGCAGACAATTTCGAGAAATTGCAGATCATTCCGCTGTTGATCGTGACGCCGCTGACCTTTCTCGGCGGCAGTTTTTATTCCATCAGCATGTTGCCGGAATTCTGGCAGAAGGTAACGCTGTTCAATCCCGTGGTATATCTGATCAGCGGTTTTCGCTGGAGTTTCTATGAGATTTCAGACGTGAATATCGGCGTGAGCATTGCGATGACGGGTTTGTTTCTGGTCTTTTGCATTGTTGTGATGCACTGGATTTTCAAAACCGGTTACCGTCTGAAAGTATGAAAATCAAAGACGTCACTCCTGCGCAGGCGGGGATGCCGGAAGAAACACCCACGTCACCCCTGCGCAGGGGTGACGCTGACGATGCCCGTGGCAAGTGTGTTCTGAAATCAGTTGCTGAAGCCATATAAACGGTGCGGATTGTCCACCAGCAGTTTCTGCTGCATGTCCCGGGATGGTGCAATCAGCGGAATCAGATCGACCAGATCCCCGTCGTTCGGCATGTGTTCCTTGATATTGGGATGCGGCCAGTCAGTGCCCCACAGCACACGATCAGGTGCCACCTCCAGGATGGCCTGGGCAAAAGGAACGGCATCGGTGAAGGGGGGGCCCATGGATGAAATACGCTCGGCACCGCAGACCTTTACCCAGCAGTTTTCCCGGCGGGCAAATTCCAGCAGGTACTGAAAGGGTTGCTGCTCAAGCCCGTCTCTGGTGGGCACCCGGCCCATGTGGTCGATAATGTAGGGGACCGGCAGCGAGTCCAGCAGTTCCTTGAAGTTCACCAGATCACCGGCATCAAAATGCAGCACGACATGCCAGCCCAGACCTTTTATCTTGTCGATGATCCCGTGAAAAACCGCCATGTCGGGCACGCCGCCCAGATGGCGTACAAAATTGAAGCGGCAGCCGCGGCAGCCCCCTTCGTGCAGTTTGAGCAGATCGGCATCGGTGAAGCTTTCATCCACATTGGCTACGCCGCGATAGGCACCGCCACTCTGCGCAATGGCATCGAGAATCGGATCGTTATTGACACCGTGGCAACTGGCATTGACCAGGACGGCGCGGGTCAGGCCAAGAATGCGTTGTAATTTTTTGAACTTGTCCAGGCCGGCATCGGGTGGAGTGTAGCTGCGGTCCGGAGCATAGGGATATTTGTCGCCAGGTCCAAAGATATGGCAGTGAGCATCGGTCGCGTTGGCAGGTAGTTTGAAGGTGGGGGTTTTGGTATTTGGATCAGGTGCTCTACAAGTCTTTGTCATGAGTGATCAGGGTCCGCGGTTCAGGTTGCAAATTTTCAAAAACGGGCCAATGTACCACAAGTCAGGAGACTTTTTAAGATGCGGAATCCGGTACGCCAAGGGTATACTTGCTGCCCGCGATAAGGGGCAAATACTATCTGCAGCGGGATACAGGATATTGAAATGACGACAAGCCCGGTTTTTATCGGGGGCTTCAGGAGTGGCACCACCCTCCTGATCAACCTGCTGGGAATGCATCCGCAGGTGGCGGCCTGGTTTGAAACCAAGTGCCTGTGTGAAGTTCTGCGCTGGCTGCGTGTGTGCAGGCAGCCCGAAACCGCAGACCTGGAAAGCAGACACCTGGTACCTGCAAGCATTCCGGGCTTCGGCCTCGAGGCCGTAAGCGCGAGAATCCGCTGGCACATGCGTTTCACCGAAGAGCGCATACAAGGGACGCAGGTCAGCGGCAAGGCTGCCCATGAACGCTACCCCCTGGGGCCGGATCATGTCCGTTATACCTTGGCCGAGGCTGAGCGGCATTTGGAGAATTGGTGTCTGGCGCTGAACGAAGAGCCGGATTACCAGACGCTCTGCCAGGCCAGTGGAAAGCTGATTCGGGCGCTGGGCGACAGTCACAGAAGGGCCTGTGCACGTCCTTTCTGGATCAACAAAAGCCCCGAGATATCGCGCTTTGCGCCGGAATTGCGGGATTGTCTGGGCAGCTGCCGGATAGTCTACATGGTCCGCAACGGCATCGACGTGGTGGCCTCGGCCCACAAGCTGGGGTGGGGTGGGGTGGAAAGCCTCGCCGCCAACTGGAAGGGCTTGCTGGAGCATACCCGCACAGGGATGCAGGCACATGCCGCGGATTATCTGGAAATTCGTTATGAGACACTGCTGGCCCAACCACAGCAGGTGCTCGACCAGGTATCGGACTTCGCCGGACTGGCGCATGAAGGCGCAGCCATCGTTGCAGACTATCGCAGGGCCTTCGGTGTGCGGGCCTTCGATCTGAGCCGAAGCGGCGGCCATCGGGAGAGTCTGACACCGGCAGAGCTGGATGCATTTGCACGGATTGCCGGCGATATGCAGAGAGAGCTTGGTTATTGGTGAAGCACAGTCGTCAGCTCTGCATGCACGTCTGTCCGGAATGATCCTTTTCCCTCCTCGCCGGCCCACCCCGCCGCTGCCAACAGTACCGGGTCAGACCCGACAGAAAAAAGCTCTTGGCTATGGGTAGCCGAGGTTCAGCGCTGCGCCTGTGCGGGACGGGAGTCTCTGTTGGGAAAGCTGTTTTTTTATACTGATTTCAAGTAGTCTGACGGTCCTTTTGCTATTTCAGCGGGAGAATACCTGTGGCAATGAAAGCAATGAAGACTCTGTGTTTGCCGATAAGCCTGTGGCTGATGGCGGCTGCCGCCTATGGCCAGGACTGTGACCGCGCCTGCCTGGAGCAAACCGTCGATACCTATCTGGATGCCGTGATCAACAATGATCCGGGAGCCGTTCGCCTGAGCCGGAATGTTCGTTTTACTGAAAATGCCCAGAAGCTGAACATTGGCGATGGGCTGTGGAATACGCTGGAGGCAAAGGGCAGCTACCGCATCCTGGTGGCGGATGCCGATGCCGGGCAGGTGGGTTTCATGGGCACCATCGAAGAAGAACACCGGGAGCCTGGTCAGACCACTCCTGCGCTGCTGGCCCTGCGCCTGAAAGTCGAAAATGGCGAGATCAGCGAAATCGAGCAGTTTGTCGCACGTGACACCGCAGCGGCGGAAAGAGTCAAGCAACTGACGCCCCATGCGAGTTTTTCCCAGACCATTCCCACGGCCGCAAGAATGTCCCGCGCCGATCTGATTGCCACCGCCAATAAATATTTTACCGGCATGCAGCGCAATGACGGCAAGGGCGACTATCCCTTTGCCGACGATTGCAACCGCATCGAAAACGGTATGCATACCACCAATGCCCCGGTGCCTCCCGGCCAGACCCGGGCCGATCCGGCAACCGCCGGCACCTACTCTGCACAGTGGAGCTGTCGCGAACAGTTTGAATCAGGTCTGCTGTATTTCGTGAACAGAATCCGGGACCGGCGTTTTGTCGCCGTGGATCAGGAAAGGGGTCTGGTGCTCTCTTTTGTCTTCTTTGATCATTCTGGCGGGGAATACCGGCACAGCGTGACGCCGGACGGACGGCAGGTGACAGGTGGCCCGGTTCAACCCTGGACCTGGTATATTGCCGAATTGTTCAAAATAGAAAACGGCAAATTGCGTCAGATTGAAGCCTTCCTGCAGCAATCCCCCTACGGCATGAACTCCGGCTGGAGCAGTTGGGAAGATGGCATGTCGGACCGTGCCCAGGATGTCACTTTCAAATGAGATGGATGCTCTTGCTCCTGCGTCACGAGTCCAGGCCGAGACGTTCTTTACAATTTCAAATTTCCCTTGCCAAGAAGACGTAGCAGTAAGCCATGTATTTGACCTTCAAGCTGATCCATATGACCTGTGCCATGCTCAGCATCACCGGTTTTCTTTTTCGTGCCTTTCTGATGTTCATGGATTCGCCATTGCTCAAGCACAAGGTTGTGCTGATCGTGCCCCATCTGATTGACTCGGTGTTTCTGCTGTCCGGTCTGAGCATGGCCCTGATGGTGAACTTCATGCTGTTCGAACAAGCCTGGTTGATGACCAAAATCGGCTTGTTGATGCTGTATCTGTTGTTTGTGGGAATCGCATTGAACCGGGGAGCCACCAAGAAAACCAGAGTCCAGTCCTTCTTTCTGGCGCTGTTCACCTTTGCCTACATCATCGGCGTGGCTCTTACCAAACATTCGGCCGGCTGGTTCTCCCTCCTGTAACGGACAGTTTGGCCGGCGCCTTGCATTCGAGCCTCTCAGACTCGTTTCTTTCGTTATTTTCCTTTCATTTCATTCTTGCCTTTCTGTTGTGGGGCTGATTCATGCAGATTGCCCTGTCGGGTCGGGCTGGTGGCCAAGCCCAGTTCTTCCGCCGCCCGTGTCAGGCGCTGGTCATAGGTCCACAGTCCTGAGGTGCCATCCAATGCTACCGCCGCCAGCAGGTGTGCATCCACGTAGCCAATACCTTTCCCCATCAAATGCTGCCGTTCGATGAAGAACAGCACTTCGGCGTCTGTGGCGCAGGTGCATTTCGGCAATTGCTTCAGCAGCGTCAGTAACTGCTGCCGCTGCCGCAGATTCCCACAGGCCAGCTCGCCCAGCACGAAGGGGTGCATCAGCACCTGACCCTGCTGCAGGTACCAGGCAAGCTGGTTGTCCCCATTGTTCAGGTGCGCGATCCAGACGGAGGTATCCACAAGAATCATGTTGCATCGACTCGCCGGCGTGGGATCGCGGCCAAGGCGGGTTCGCTGCCGCCCAAACGTGCCAGCCGGCGTGCGCTCTCGCGTTCGATCAAGGCTTCCAGCGCCGCACGTACCACGGCGGTTTTTTCGCTCAGGCCGGTCAGTGCCCGGGCCTGTTCCAGCAAATCATCATCAAGGTTCAGGGTGGTGCGCATGCTTGTTACCTCTTGTTGATGCGTAATCTATGTATCAAATGATGCCATAAATGATGCTTCAAGAACAAATTCAAGTCAACCAGGCGTACCAGCGGTCATCGGTCATTGGGTCGGACCTACGTAATTCATTGATTTTACTGACTATCCATGCCATATAGTGCCGTCTTTTGGCCTTAAATGAGCCTTTTTGCCATCAAAACGGCCCCTGTAACTGCCTTCATCCTCTTTAATGAAATATCGGCTATCCTGTTCGATGGTTGGCTTGTGGCTTGCCGCAATACCCAGGGATGTTTTGACCTTCTCGATGTACGATGCACTTCCCACCGCGATACTGTCTGTCCATCGTCTGTCGCGCTTGGATTGTTTTCTTTTTAACGCATCCTGTACCCAGTGCCGATGTTGCGCCTGAAATGTTGCCAAATCTCTTACGCCTGCCAGATCCAGTAATCCAGCGATATCGATAATACGATAACGTTCAGGAGGACGTTGTATCTCCCGATAGCCACCATACGGCCATTGGGCTGGATGCCCGACGACACCGGCCCTGACCATATTCAAATCGATATAAACAAGGCACTGGAAAAAGTGCTCATCAGTGGCTACGGCGGTCGCATGGTAACGGTCTTCCCAAAATGCCCCGTTACGAGCCTTGCGTTGGTTGTATTCCTGGCCGGTCCGACCTGCGATCAATTGCAGACTGCGAGAGATGCTGGAAGCACCGTCATCTTTCACCAACAGGTGAATATGATTTGATGTAACGACATAATTCAGCACGCACAGACCATAACGCCGTTTTGCTTCAAACAACCAGTGCAACCAGCGCGCACGGTCTCTGGCAAACTTGAGCAGGAACTCCTGTTTGTGACAGCGGTGGGTAATATGCCAGACGTGGCCTGGCAGGAGATAAAAATAACGATTGGCCCTGGGCATAGCTCTTCATCCTTAAAGTGGTGTTTTTCTCCATGAAAACCGCATCCTAAGCCTGAAATGCGCCCTTTTTAAAGCTTTATATCTAATTAAATCAATTGCTTATGTTGGTCCGACCCCGATTATACCGATTATGACGATTATGCGATTATGATTATCGTGTTGCTTATGTGATTTGCGAAGTCACGTTTATCGCGGGCCTTGCGCTACTCGGGGCATAAGTATTCCATCTGCCTGCGGGCACTACACTACGAGAGCCGCGCGAAATGCTCATCGATGATACCCTCGGTTGCGGAAGGAAGACACCTTTCCTCGTCTTCACCTTACAAGCTGCTGCGTGATATGCCCGAAAAATCAGGAGAACCTACAGGCAAAGAATCTATTCGTTTGCTTTAAGGATCAGCGCATTGCCGTTGAAAATGAGCGGGCCGTCCGCGGTCATGTACCCCACGAAAATCCTGTATATGCCGGCCCCCAGATTGCCCCGGAACACCTCTAACCGTTCTCTTTCGGCCAAGACGCCCCGTTCGGCGGCCGGAGTCAGGCTGGCGATTTTGGTATTCCAGAGTTGGAAAACGCCATCGACGTCCTGCATTTCCCACCGGGTACTGCCGCCGTCGGCGGGGTCGATTCTCAGTGCCACGAAGAGCTCCCCCGCCCGACCCACATCTTCGAATTCAGGATTGATGGTGGCCACGATGGTCACGCCTTCCCCGGCGGTGAACGCATCCCTGAAACTCGCACCCCCGTCGGTGCTGGCGCCGGCGGTAATGAAAGCCGTGGTTTGACTGAACGTGCCATCGGAATTCCTGGCAACTTCACCTTCGACGGCCGGGAGGGAAACGCTTTCAGGAATGCTTGGTGTCGATTCGGGTTCTGGTTTGGGAGCAACCACCACCGGGAGACGTTCGGGAATCAGAAGATCCGGTCCCTGCAACGTGACGTGCTGGCCGTGCATGCCGCCCTGATCGCCTTCGATCAAGGCGCCGATCCAAACCGTGTCGGCAAGCCCCGGCTCGAAACGGGCGCGACCACCCGTGTCGAGGTTCGGAAACCTGGCGGCCAGCGCCGCGGCGTCGTAGGTGATCTCCGCCTGTCCGTTGACGAGCGACGCGCTGCCCGACGCCAGCAGCCAACCCGGCATGGCGGCCGTCCAGTGCAGCATCCCGGAGGTCACTCCGGAGGGCGCGGTCAACGTCAGCGTGACTGGATTGACCCCTTGCACGACACTGAAGGCTGGCGCATCCACCTCGGCGATATCGCTGCCGGCCGACACGACATAAACGTCGAAGCTACCATCGACACTGCCGAGCACTCCACCGGTTGGGAAGGGCTCGGACATCGGGCCGGCCGAGGTCGGCGAATCGAACACCGCCGTGAGTGTGACCTGATAACGTCCGGGCTCCACCAGCACGAGGTTGTGCGCCGGATCGTGGTACCACCCGACCGAATTTGCGCGTCCGGTCCAACTCGCCACGGGGCCGCTCGGACCGTCGATCATGACGTCAATCCGTGCCGGCAGAGTCGGGGCGAGCTGTGCCGAAACCGTCAGAACCTGCCCGGTCTCAAACACGCTTCCGGGCCGCGGCATCAGTGGCACGACGAAGCCGCGGATCGCCTGCTCGTCGAGCGTCAGCAGCCCCGAAGACCAGGTCGGTCCGCCGTTCTGCCCCTCGAAGGGCGGACTGACGAAGGTCGTCGCATCATCATCGCCTGCGGGAAGATGGACCCACAGGCTGGCATACGAGCCGAAGGCGGCGACGTCGTGGACCGTGTCCCGGAAGACGGCGCCGCCAAACTGGAACTTGAAGTCGTTGGGCAGGTCACCGGATGCGCCCATTCCGGGCTGGAGCGCGTAGGACTCCTCGTAGCGCCAATAGCCGGTACCGTTGTCGTCGTCGCTGATCAGCTCCCGGACGCGCTCGCCCGGCCGCTGGATGCCCGAATAGAAGTAGCCTTCGCTCACGATGTCGTCCGGTTCCTCGGCCGGGTTCACGCCCGTGGATGTCGAGAACGCGAGTGGAAGCTCGCCCACCGCGGCGCGCTCGGCAAAGCTCGGCCGGGGGCTTGAGTGTTCGCCTTGGGAGAAGTAGTTGCCCTGCGCGACCCAATCTTCCATCGCGGCGAGCACAGGCCCGTCGTCCTCCACCGTGAGCTGGATTCGCGCCGCCTCGAACTCTCCCTGCCAGAGCACGTCGCCGGTGTAGAAAGGGAGTTGGGCGTGATCGCTGGCAGGGAAGATGTTCGTGATGTACCAGGCCCGCGCCTCGTTCAGCGGCATGGCGTCCACACCACGCCGGCCGTTCACGAGCAGGCCTCCCGAGGCCGGCACGACCACCTGGCCCCAGCGCGTGGCGCCCATATAGAGAACGCCGTCGAGGTCAGTCCAGCTCGCGACCGTCTCGACCAGCAGCTCGCCCGGCTCCTGGGGCGTCACCGGCGTCGCGTCGAACGCGGGTGTGAAGACGCCGAACCGATTGGCCGTCCCCGACACTTCCCACTCCCGGGACTGGAACGGAGGTGCTCCGTGCTTCTGGGTCACGCGCACGGTGACGTCCGCCGGGAGCCCGGGCAGCACCGACAGCGAGGGATCGAAGGTCTCGCCGACCGCCAGAGGCGTCATCGGTAGAATCGCCGGCTCGATGTCCAGGGGCTCGGCGATCCACACCTCGTACGTACCGCCACCCTGGTACGTGTTCCCGTACACGTCATCAATGCTGGCCTGCAGCGTGACCGTGTACTTCCCGTATGCCGGGAACGGGTAGTCGAACACCTGGGTCCGAGTCGAGAGTTGCAGCGCGTTGGACAAGTGCCCACCGCCGTTGTCGAGCAGCAGCCCGCCAGAAGAAGCCGGCGTACGGCTGCGCGCGGCGCGGAAGGGCTCCGGACCGAGCACGTCCGTCTGCCCATCCGGTCGAAGCACCTCGACTGTGAGGCTTCCAGACGGGAACGCGAAGGAGTGGGTCGGCACGTTGACGAGCCGGCGCTCGCTCTGGGCCACCATCGGGGCGTAGGGTTCCAATCGCCACACGAGTTCTTCTCCGTCCAGCTTGCTGACACGCGGCAGGATGAAGCGGTCGGACTGGGTGGCGATGCGGCTCGCGACCTCGTAGACCGGACGGTCTTCCAGCGCGATCGTGCCACGGCTTCCGTCCGCGGAGATCGCATCGGTCAGCAGGCCCAGCGCGAGCCTCGCTGGCGCGGGGGCACCCACCGTGAACGGTGGCAGCGCGATTTCGTGGTTGGTCAGGAAAGGGTTGATCTCGCGCCGCGATCCGGGCAGCGGTCCGGCGAGGTCGATGTCGTCGCTGGAGAGCCGCAGGCCGTAGACGCCGTCCGGAAGATTTGGGGGAAGCGGGATGGTGATCTGGAGAGGAGCCTCCCACGTGTTGGTGCCCGCCGCGGTGAGTGGTCCGGGCATGGCGCTCTCTGCCGCAATCGTCGCACCCATCCAGTGCTCGATCGGAAGACCCGTCGGGGTGAGCATCGTCGAGCCGAGCTGGTTGGCCATGTTGCGCGGCCGGCCCTCGGCGTTGTGCAGGCGGTGGAGCAGGAAGTGGAGGGTCGGCGTGTTTCCCTCCTGCGGCTGCGGGGAGAAGACGCGCAACGTGCCGTCGATCGAGACGTTGGCCGCGCCGGCGGTGAGGCGCCCCGCGAGCTGAAAGTCCACGCGTGTCGCGAAGTCCGACCCGGCCACGGCAAAGGGCACACCCGTGCCCGGCGGTACGCTCCAAGGCACCTGCAGGAGCACGCTCGGAGCAGCGTTGATCGGGGTCTTGAGCGGATCGCCCGGGTCGTCGACGATCCACTGTCCGCCGGTCGGATCATACGCCACGGTCACCCACGCCCCGGGCGGAGCGATGACCTGTGCCGCGAAGCTCCCGTCCGTAGCCGCCATCGTGACCACATCGTTCGCGGAGTTCGGAGACGCGACATAGACCGGGAAGGAGCCGGGGATCGCCCCGGGCGCGCCCGTCACCGTCGTCATACCGCCGCCCTGCCACACGAGCGTGATCTTATCGTCGGAAGGGAATACTGCCGCCTGTGGCATGAAGTCGTCCGGGCGGGTGGTCACAGTCTGAGCGTTCGCTCCCGCTGCAACGACGGTCCACAGCGCGTATGCGCACAGTCCAGAGATCAGCCGTCGAGGTACCATATCCATCGTGCCCTGATGCGCTTGTTGCTGCTGCTTCTTTGAGTGCAGAAAGAATAAACACCCCTTCTTTTAAAATCAAGCGAGCTCGGGACACGCCCAATCAATTCGAGAGCCGCGCCTGCTATACGGCGGGATGTGATATAAACTCTCCGGACTGAAAATCCCATCCAACAGGAGTTTTTCCACGCGACCATCGGTCAATAAAAATAACGATTGGCCCTGGGCATAGCTCTTCATCCTTAAAGTGGTGTTTTTCTCCATGAAAACCGCATCCTAAGCCTGAAATGCGCCCTTTTTCAAGCTTGATATCTCATTAAATCAATTACTTATGTTGGTCCGACCCCGATTATCCGATTATATTATTTAACGCGCAGTCCATTCTTGATTACGATAACCGGGTTTCTCAGTACGCTGAAATGGCGCAGGGGGCTGCCGCGCACGGCAATCACATCGGCGATCTTGCCGGGGCTGATAGTGCCTACCTGGACCCCGGCCCCCATGTAGTCTGCCGCATCCGAAGTGGCCCACCTGATCGCGGTCAGGGGGTCCATGCCCAGTTCGAACACCCAGGCTTCCAGTTCGCGCCAGGTGGCTTCGCTGGCCGGATGGCCAAAGGTACCCATATCGCTGCCGGAGACCATGATCACGCCCAATTCATTCAACTGCTGCAGCTTGTGTTTGACGGTGGCAAGCACCTCCGGTGTCCGGGTGCGGAACTGGGCACTGGCAATGGCCTGCCGCACATCCAGTTCCAGTTCCGGACCCAGGCCGACAAAGTTGCGTGGATCATCCAGAAACTCGTGATCGGCAGCCAGGTTATTGGCGTTCAGGTCCAGTCCAATGGTCGGTGACCAGTACAGGGGATTGCCGGTGCGAATACGCTCACGGATAGTATCGAGAATGTCCTGAGGGTATTGCGCACTGCCGGTGCCTATATGCTGAAATTCGTCCACGCCGGCGGCCAGACCCAGACGGATTTCGGCATCGCTGCGGCCATGGGCGCTCACGCGCAGTCCGGCGGCGTGGGCGGTACTGACGATCGCCTGCATTTCATCCAGGGAATCGGCATTTGCGCCCAGAATTTTTATGATGTCCACGCCGGCATCGATCAGCCCCCGGGTTTTTTCTGCGGCATCACGTGCCCCCTCGACAGCCAGCAAATGGGGGCGGGTGGGTCCGGCCGCAGGCACCAGCGCCGCGCCCGAGGTATAAATGGAGGGCCCGGGAATTTCACCCTGGCGGATGCGTGTGCGGACAGCGATGATATCCGCCGTGGGTGCCGCCAGGTCTCTGACACTGGTTACGCCCGCGAGCAGAAACTGGTGTGCAGAGGCGGGGATGGTCACGCTGGCAAACTGATCGGCATAGGCGCTGAACCAGTGTTCGAAATCCGGGTGGCCGTTGTACAGCAGGTGGACGTGTAGATCCCAAAGACCGGGCAGTACGGTCATGCCCTCGGTGGAAATCAGCTGATACGATTCAGGGATCGGCAGCCGTCCCATCGTGCCGATGCTGTCGATGCGGCCCTTGCTGATCAGGATGATGCTGTTGTGCACAGCCGGGGCGCCGGTACCATCGATCAGAGAGCCACCGACCAGTGCAATACCGGCAGGTTGCGCAGCCAGGGGCTGGACAAGGACGACAGACAGCAGAATCAGCAGGCCAGGCAGGCGGCGACACAGGGACATCAGCATGATGGCTTCTACCTATTCCGGCTTGCGATCATAGATTCTGAGAATTTCAACGGCTACCTGAAAACCTTTGGGCTGGATATAAAGCTTCACATGCAATTGGTCGTCTGCAGCGGCCAGGGTGTAGGTCTCCTGAGTAAAGCCGCCATCTCTGGGGCGGGCTTCCACCAGTAATTTTTCACCTTCCCAGTGTGCAAAGGAAAAATCCTCGACATCCTCGATGGCGTTCAGATTGACGGCCTGACTGCGGTTGTCGGTATAGACCGGACGCTGGAAATCATCGGCATAAATGAAAGTGTAGGTCGGTTCCTTCAGTTCGATATGCAGCACCTTGTCATAGGAAATCCGGTCGTAAAGTTCCTGCTCCGGCGGGCCGCCACGGTAGTATTCCTTGTTGTTGTCAAACCAGCGTCGTTTGACTTTCTGGCCAGCCGCTTTCAGAGCCACTTCCACCCGGTGATCGGTATCATCGCTGAGTTTGTCGTTGATCACCCAGGCTCCGGCCATGGCCGGAACGAGGGCATCGGAGCGGGTCTGGGCGTTGGCGCAGAGGCCCAGACAGTACCCGAACACAATCAGGAAAACAGCTGTTTTCCTGACAGCATGGGAACTATTTTTGTTGTCGGCGGGTGCTGTTGCAAACATATGCTGAGTGTAAAAGGATTCAGTCATGATTTCCAGTTGACGTCTTTTACCTGCTCTTTACCTGCTTGTGCCCAGGGCAGCATGCTTGTACATTATCGTGGGTGGGGCCGTGATGTCCTGATGAATGTGGCAATCTGACTTGGCGGGGAATCCGTGATGGCCGGTGGTTGGTCCCGTGACGGGGCGGTTCAGGACCAGATCGATGCAAGTGTGGAAGACGCCGTCAAATTGGCGCAAAGTCGCTTGCCGCGAGGACCGGGCCTGAGGCAGTGCGAAGAATGCGGAAACACCATCCCGGAAGCCCGGCGTCAGGTGGTGCCTGGAGTGCGCCTGTGCATCGATTGTCAGGCAGAGGCTGACACCAGACAGCCTGTCGCTGCTGCCTACAACCGGCGCGGGAGCAAGGACAGCCAGCTGCGATAGACGGATTCCCCATTCACCACGCTACGAACATCTGAATCCGACAGGCTCCCAGTCGGCTGATGTGCAGGCAACAATGTGCAGACAAGACTGTGCAGACAAGGCTGTCGGTCTCCGTAACAGTCATTTATACTCAGACAGCATCGCAAGGCCTGAGAACAACAATAAACAGGGGTGGCTCCGGCATGATCAGAAAAAAAGCATTCCCGGCCTGTTACGGCTTCCTCGCAGCATTCCTGCTGCTGGCCGCGTGCGGCGAATCCCCGCAACAGACGGTTGCGCCGGCGGCAGCAGTGGTGGACCCTGACAGTCAGCTGGTGGCCCTGCAAACCCGGCTGGCCGACTTGCAGCGCAGAGCCGAACGCATTCGCGATGCCAATGCCATCAAACGCCTGCAGCGGGCCTACGGGTATTATCTGGATGAAGCCCTGTGGGATGAGGTGGTCGATCTGTTTGCCGACGATGCCAGTCTGGAAATCGGCCTGGATGGTGTCTATCGGGGCAAGGACAGAATCAGGGCGTATTTTTATCAGCTCGGTGGTGGCCATCAGGGTTTGATGCCGGGGCAACTCAATGAACATATGCAGTTGATGCCGGTGGTGACCCTGGCGGCCGACGGCATGAGCGCCAGGGGCCGCTGGCGGGACCTCATTCTGGCCGGGCAGTATGGCGAGAGCGCCACCTGGGGAGAAGGGCCCTTCGAGAACGAATATGTGAAAGAGGATGGCATCTGGAAGATCAGCAAGCTGCACTGGTACCAGACCATCGTCGTGCCATACAAGGGTGGCTGGGCCGCCAATGAGGATGTCAACAAGGGTATTTATGTCTCGGCGCAATTGCCTCCCGATGCGCCGCCCTCGGTGCCCTATGAACCATGGCCGGAAACCTTCCTGCCACCTTTTCATTTTCCCAATCCGGTGCTCAGCCGTTATGCCCGTCTGCATGAGGAGGGCCAACAGCCATGAGCATCTTCCGGTATTTTCAAACCTTGGTTCCCGCCGCCGTGATCTGGGCCTTGTCTTTCCTCCCGGCGCAGGCCCAGCAACAGTTGTCTGAAACAGCGCAGAAACTGGCGGCCGAAGTCGCCTTCCTGGCCGCCGAAGTACAGGCCCTGGAAGATGAAAACGAGATAGAAAACCTGCAACGGATTTTTGGCTTTTATATCGACAAGAACATGTGGACGCAGGCGGCTGATCTCTTTGCCGGGCAAGGCTCCGTGGAAATTGGTGGCGGCGGTGTCTATGTGGGCAAAGAGAGAATTCTGGCGTATTTCCAGAGCATGGGTGCCGAAGGTCCGCAAGCGGGAATTCTGAATGACCATATGCAGTTGCAGCCGGTCATCGATGTCTTTGCCGATGGCACCGCCAAGGGCCGCTGGCGGCATTTTTCACAGGAAGCCGTGTACCAGGAGTCTCAGCACTGGGGCACGGGTATCTATGAAAATGATTACATCAGGGAAGACGGCGTCTGGAAGATCCAGACCCTGCATCTGTATTCCACGATGCGCACATCCTATGAAGCCGGCTGGGGTGAAGTGGCGCTGCCGAGATCGGTTCCCAGTACGCAATTGCCGCCGGATCTGCCGCCCAGCGTGGCCTATGAAAACTACCCGGCGGTGTTTGTCGTGCCCTTCCATTATCAGAACCCGGTGACCGGTTCGCAGGTGAGGGCGATGGCCAGTGCGATGGCAATCCCGGATTCCCTGGCGGCCTTGGACGCCACTTTGGACAAGCTCGACAAGCGTGTCGCTTTGCTGGAGGATGCCGACGCCGTGGAATATGTCCACACCGTCTATGGTTATTATCTGGCACGTAACCAGTGGGATGAGTTGACCGGTATCTTTGCGGAGGATGGCACTATCGAGATTGCCATGCGTGGCATTTATCAGGGCAAGGCCGGCATCCGCCGCAATCTCGATCTTTATGGTGTGCAGGGCGAACTGCCGGGCATTCTCCACAATCATATGCAGTACCAGCCGGTGATTCATGTCGCGGCGGACGGCCAGAGTGCCCTGATGCGGTCCCGGGCCTTCAGCATGATGGGCGGCTATGAGGGTACCGGCCGCTGGATGGGCGGTGTTTACGAAAATCTCTTCATCAAGCGTGACGGCATCTGGCAGATTGCCAAAGACCAGGTGTTCAACACCTATTTCATTGAATACGAGCGGGGCTGGAAGGATCAGGGCCCCAGACCTCCGCCCGGCATCAACCCCGACAATCCGCCGGACCTGCCGCCCTCGGTGAACTTCGACATGTACCCGCTGCCTTTTCTGCCACCCTATCATTACCGGAACCCGGTAAGCGGGCGTTGATGACGAGACGTGCAGATTTGATTTCCACCTGCGTGATCTCAGCCAGTTTTGACCAGGAGTCGCATCCGGCTCCTGTATTGTTCTCTGCCGCGCTGCTTATCAAAGCGATACGAGTTCGATATCACTGCTTGCGCCCAGTTGTTTCAGAAAATCTCGCTGTTTGTCATTGATCAAAAGTCTCAGCCTGGCACCGTGGGCTGCCATGTTTCTGGATTCACGGATAAAGAAATCGACCGCGGACTGGTCAATATGAGTCGTGTATTGTAAATCGACGGTCAGGTTTTCCCCGCAATGCTTCTGAAATTTTTCTGTCAGGTGTGCTATCGAAGCATAAAATAATGCGCCTTTTACTTTAAGCAATATGCCTGAGCCGGAATTTTCCACCTTGAGCTCGAGCTGGCTGATGCGCAGCATGAAGACACTGACTGACAGAAACACCGCGACAGCAACGCCTGCGGCCAGATCAAAGAATATGATGCTGATGAAAGTGGCAAGATAAATGATCAGTTCAGAACGAACCTGGGCATAATGTGTCAGGTCGCGCCATTTGATCATGTCCGCCCCGACGATGAACAAGGTGCCGGCCATGGCTGCCATGGGCATATAGGTCAATATGGGGCCCAGGAAGGTGATCAGGATAAGGACAAAACCCGAGGCGGCAATCCCGGATAAAGGCGTTCTGGCGCCCAGGCTCTGGTTTGCCCGTGTTCTGTTGAAACTGCCGGCTCCAGCGAAACTGGAAAAAAAGGGTGCCAGGAAATTGGCCATGCCCTGGGCATAAACTTCCTTGTCCAGATCGATATTCTGATCGGTTTCCATTTTCAGTTCTCGCACGATGACCAGTGACTGGGCCAGACCGATAAAGGCTATGGTGATGGCATAAGGGATCAGTGAAGCACTGATCATCAGGTATTCCCTGTTGATGGTGGGGATGCTGAATGGCAGCCATTGCAGAGGCATACGGCCCAGGTATTCCAGCTCGGTGACCGGTTGTGGCCAGATGAAGGCGACCAGCAGGCCGCAGAGATAGCCCGCGCTGACGGCAATGATGATGAAATAGCGGGGCGAGTAACGCCGCCCGATGTAACCGGCCAAAATGGTGACAAGCCCGATCGTCAGGCTGTAGGGGTTCATCAGATCGATTGCATCGCTGCCGATGACATAGAGCTTTTCATAAAAGAATGTGGTCTTGAACGTGGAAAGATCCAGGATACTGTCCAGCGAGGCCATGATGATCAGAAAGCCGGCACCAGCGGAAATACCCGAGATCGCGGCTGGGGACAGATACTGGAAGATGCGGGCCCCGCGCAACAGCCAGAACAGCAACTGTATCAGGCCGACCATCATGCAAAGCAGGAACACAAAATCGACATATACCGGACTGCCCCGTCCGGCCAGAGGCAGCACGGCAGTGCCTGTCAGGATTGCCACGGCAGTATTGGGGCCACTCATCATGGACGAAGTGCCCAGAAGACTGCCGAACAGGGTGACAAAAATGGCGCAATACAAACCATATTCAGGCTGCAGGCCGGCCAGATAGGCATAGGTAATGCCTTGGGGAATAACCAGGATGGCTCCGACAAACCCGGCAAACACCTCGGTGCGCCACAGTCCTGGCTTGCGGGTCCAGGTCAGTGATGGGCTTGCCTCTCTGAGAAGTGTAGCGATCAATTTATCAGGTGTTCCATTAGCTTGAGGAATTTGCTTGCCCTGGGGTCGGCCGGGCGGATCTGCAGATTCAGATAAGCCGATACGTCAAGCGCCTGCTGGTGCGTCAGGGATTTACCGCTACCCAGGGGCATATTGGCCCAGATAAACCCAGCCCCTTCACGAATACGATTCATGCCGGCACCCTTGTTGTAGGAATCCAGACCCCATACTGGCGGCATGCCGGCCAGACCCTCGCCCTGCTGGCCGTGACAACTGGCGCATTGCGCCAGGTAAACTGCACGGCCATTGGCAGGATTGGGGTCATACCCGGTATCAGGCAGGGTGGGGATTCCACGCCCTTCCGGTTCGGCACCCATGACCTGGCCCTGGGACAGATAGGTGACATAGGCCGATATGGCCAGTACTTCCGGCGCATCTTCCGGTGGCATGATGCCATCCATGCTGTACAGGAAGCATTCGCGGATGCGCAGACCAATACCGTTGCGTTTGCCGTTTTTTGCACGCCACTTGGGGTACATGCCAGCAACGTTCAGTGGCAGGGCGTCTTTCCGGGTGCCAGCCTGCAGATGGCAATTGCTGCAGTTGAGGCGGTTGCCCGCATAACGGCTGGCATTTTTCTGGGTGTCTGTGACTATTTCGTAGCCGTAAACCACGTTGGAATAATAGTCATCAAGAAAGGGCTCGTTGAGCAACTGGACAATGCTCGGTTGCTGCTGCTGGGCGTGAGCCGGCGCCGGTGCGGATAGTAACAGTACGGCCAACAACAGTGTGCTGTAAGTCGAATAATGACTGATTTCCATGGTCCCTATCTCGTGTGGGGTTTCAGAGCGCATTGACAGGCAGTTTCAGCATCGTTCGGCCATCGGCGTCTTTCGGCACCTCACCCGCGCGCATGTTGACTTGCAGCGACGGCAGGATCAAGCGCGGCATGTCCAGCGTGGCATCTCGTTCGGTGCGCATCCTGACGAATTCCTCCCTTGTGCGCCCGCCACCGACATGGATGTTGTGCGCCTTTTCTTCCGCAACCGTGGTCTCCCAGCGGATGTCACGCCCATTTGGCTCGTAATCGTGGCACATGAATAGCCGCATCGCATCGGGCAGGGCCAGTACCTTCTGAATGCTGTCATAAAGCGTGCCTGCATCACCGCCGGGAAAATCGGCGCGCGCCGAACCGCCATCGGGCATGAACAGCGTATCGCCCACGAAGGCCGCATCGCCCATGACATGGGTCATACAGGCCGGTGTGTGGCCGGGCGTGTGCATGGCAAAGCACGGCATTGCGCCGACGTTGTAGGTATCGCCATCCTTGAACAGCCGGTCGAACTGGCTGCCGTCGCGCTGGAATTCGGAGCCTTCGTTGAAGATCTTGCCGAAGACATCCTGCACCACCAGGATGTTCTCGCCGATGCCGATCTTGCCGCCCAGCTTCTGCTGGATGTAGGGTGCGGCCGACAGGTGATCGGCATGCACATGCGTCTCGATGATCCATTCGAGCTTCAGTCCTTGCTCGCGCACCTTCTCGATCAGCATGTCGGCATGTTCGTAGCTGATCCGCCCGGCGGCATAGTCGATGTCCATCACGCTGTCGATGATGGCGCAGGCATTCGAGCCGGGATCCTTGACGATGTAACTGATCGTCGCGCTGTCCTCCTCACAATAGCCCTGCACCTCGGGCTGCATGCTCATGTCCACCGGGTAGAGCGATTTGCTTTGACCGATGGTCTTGGCCAGGGGCTGGTCGAAGTCGTCAATGTTTTTCCGGTCACTCATATCAATGTCTCCTTGCTTGTCTGGACCCCTACGCGCTCAGGTTGAAGCCGGGCGCGGCAGGATCGCTTGTCCTTGCAGATAACGCGCTACAGCCAGACCGGCGATGTATGCGGCGATGAATAAGGCGACTTCCCAGCGGCCGAGGCCAAGCGCCGGTAGCGCCGCGCCGGGACAGAATCCCGCGATGCCCCAGCCGATGCCGAACAGCGCTGATCCGCCAATCAGTCGGGCGTTGATTTCACGCGCGGCAGGAAGTTGGAAACTGTCGCCGAACAGCGGTGCCCGGCGGCGCCAGACCAGCCGATAGCCGGGAATGGTCACGGCGATCGCACCGATCATAACGAAGGCAAGCGATGGATCCCAATGGTCCGTGATGTCGAAAAAATTCAAGACTTTCGCTGGATTCATCATTCCAGAAATGGCGATACCGAGCCCGAAGACCAGGCCGGTAACAAGGGCATGGATCAGTCGCATGGCTCAGCTCCCCAAGACGTGACGAACAAGGTAGACGGTCAGCGCGGCGCTTGCCATGAAGGTTGGCACTGCCACCAGAGAGCGCGCCGAAAATCTCGACAGGCCGCAAACGCCGTGACCCGAGGTGCAGCCCGAGGCGAAGCTGGCTCCCAAACCGGCGATGATCCCACCCAGGGCAATCATCAGTGGTGTCACCGGGATCTGCAGCACTGGCCAGTCGCCCTGCAGAATAAAGATCAGCCCCGGTGCCAGAACCATCCCCAGGATCAGCACCGCGCGCAAGACGAATTTGGGCCGGGTCTCGGGAAACACAAGGCCCGACAGGATGCTGGTTGCACCAAAGATGAGGCCCTGCCCGCCCATCAGCATGACCGTGCCAAGCCCGATCAACGCACCGCCCCCGAACGAGGCGAGCGGGGTGAATTCCGTGACCATGTTCAGCATTTCCTGCAGGTCTTCAGGCCGAACATGCGGGCCATTCGATCAAATGATCCGATGTTTCTTGTCATGTCTGATTCCTCCTCCTATGTTGCTGGCTGCAATTATGCACAGGAGCAGCCACCGGTTCAGTGACAAAGTCACACGCGGCGGGGGACAACGAAAGAGGGGTGCGGCTCAGTCAGAGGCGGCAAAGCGGGCCAGCGCAGCAGAGTCAAGCAGCTTGACCTGCCCACGCCCCGGTTCGATCCAGCCGCGTTTCCGGAATTCGTTGAGCAGGCGAGACACGACCTCACGCGCGGTGCCGAGCTCGTCCGCCATGTCCTGATGGGTCATCCTCGCCACACCGTTCTCGTCGGCAAGTTGCAACAGCCGTTCGGCGATCCGCAGGTCCACGCGGCTGAACACCACGTTGTCGATCACCTGGAACAGATCGACGATCCGATGCGAATAGGCCGACAGGACGAAGTCGCGGAATTCGGGCGAATCCGACACCAAGTCCTCGAAGGTTCGGCGAGGCACCTCGGCGGCAGTCACATCGGTCTCGGCGATGCCCTCAGCTGTGTAGCTGTGATGGGTGAACATAAAGGCCGTCGTCATGACGCAGCTCTCGCCACCGGTAACCCGATAGAGCACGATGTCACGACCGTTGTCTGATTGCTGATGCACCCGTATCGTGCCCTCGATCAGAAACAGCATGCCAACGGGCGTCTTGCCGGGGCCGAAGATGCGCGTGCCCGCAGTGATGCGGCGAATGCGTGCCGCCGTCTCAAGCTTGCGCTTGACGTTTGGGGAAAGCCGCGACAGGCCAACAAAGCAATCGGCCCAACTGGTGGTGGTCATCGTTACTCCAATGCGAACATTGCCGGCCTAAAATCAAAGGGGTCAGAGTAACTTGAAAATCAAATTACTCTGACCCCTTTGATTCTGACCTCTTTCGGCCTATGCTCCAACCGGTGAGAAATGCAGAGTACACTAGGACTCTGAGAGTACTACTACCTGACCCAGGATTCTAGCTGCTAAGTGACTTTATCACAGACACAGGTCGCGACAGCACGTAACCTCACTGAGGTGAAGCAAGCACTGATGAGCAATGGAGAAAGTTATGACGCTACGTATAGGCGATACCGCGCCCCCGTATGCACAACCGAGAAAGGAACTTTTCCCGCAGGGATGGGAGGAAATCCGGCCCTATTTGCGTAGCGTCAAACTACGTGTGTGAGAGGCCAGGGAGGGAGAGTCATGCATACAGAACTGACGGTAGATATCCTGGCGCGCCTGCAGTTCGCCTTCACCATTTCGTTCCACATCATCTTTCCGGCCTTCACCATCGGGCTGGCAAGCTGGCTTGCGGTGCTGAATGCGCAGTGGCTGCGGACGCGCGACGCAACCTATCTCACGCTTTTCGAGCACTGGAAAAAGATCTTTGCCGTGGCGTTCGGCATGGGTGTCGTGTCGGGCATCGTCATGTCCTATCAGTTCGGCACCAACTGGGCGGTGTTTTCCGACAAGGCCGGCCCGGTGATCGGCCCTCTGATGGCCTATGAGGTGTTGTCGGCCTTTTTCCTCGAGGCCGGTTTCCTTGGCATCATGCTGTTCGGACGCGAGCGGGTCGGCGCCGGGCTACACATGGTTGCCACCGCGATGGTGGCGGTTGGCACGCTTGCCTCGGCTTTCTGGATACTGTCAGTGAACAGCTGGATGCAGACACCGGCGGGCTACGCGATCAACGCCGTAGGCCAATTCGTGCCCGAGGACTGGTGGGCGATCGTCTTCAACCCCTCCTTCCCCTACCGCCTTGTGCATATGGTCATGGCGGCCTACCTCACCACCGCTTTTGTGGTGGGCGGTGTCAGCGCGCTGCATCTCTTGCGCGACCGCACAAGTGCCACTGCGCGACAAGCTTTTTCGATGGCGATGTGGATGGCCGTGATCGTCACACCGATCCAGATCCTGGCGGGGGACTTTCACGGCCTCAACACGCTCGAACATCAACCGGTCAAAGTCATGGCGATGGAGGGGCATTTCCAAAGCCACCCCGACGGCGCGCCGCTTTATCTGTTCGGCATTCCCGATCAGGACAAGCAAAGGCTGGATTATGCCATCGGCATTCCGAAACTCTCGTCACTCATCCTCAAGCATGATCTGAACGCACCGCTGGCCGGGCTCGATACCGTGCCGCGTGAGGATCAGCCGCCAGTGGGGATCGTATTCTGGTTCTTTCGGATCATGATCGCGATCGGCTTCGCCATGCTGGGGGTGGGCCTCTGGGCACTTGTCCGCCGCATCCAGGGGCGTCTTTACGACAGCCCGATGCTGCACCGCGCAGCGCTGGCGATGGGGCCTGCCGGCTTTGTCGCGGTGCTGGCGGGCTGGGTGGTCACCGAAGTGGGTCGTCAGCCGTACACCGTTCATGGCCTCTTGCACACCGCCGACAGTCTGGCACCGATCGCGGCCCCGGCGGTGGCGGTATCGCTGCTTGCCTTCATCCTGGTCTATTTCTTCGTCTTCGGGGCGGGCACCTTCTATCTGCTACGGATGATGAACCGGGCACCCGGAGTGGTCAGGGCGACCGACAGCGGCGACGAGGGGCCGACCCGTGCGGCAGGCATCACACCCGCCGCACAACTTCGCCCTGACAGCTTTATCCCGGCGCATAAGGAGAAGTGATGATGGAATTCGATCTCGCATTCATCTGGGCCGGGCTGATCGCCTTTGCCGTGCTCACCTATGTGGTTCTCGATGGCTTCGATCTGGGCGTCGGGATCCTTTTCCCACTCACAGGGGAAGAGTTGGAACGCGACACCGCGATGAACTCGGTAGCCCCGGTCTGGGATGGCAATGAGACCTGGCTGGTGCTGGGCGGCGGTGGGTTGTTAGCGGTGTTTCCGCTCGCTTATGCGGTGGTGATGCCGGCGCTTTACATGCCGGTCATTCTGATGCTGCTGGCGCTGATATTCCGTGGCGTGGCGTTCGAATACCGCTGGAAGACGCGGCGCTGGAAGCGAGTGTGGGATCACGCCTTTTTCGGCGGCTCGCTGGTCGCGGCGCTGTGTCAGGGCATCGCGCTCGGCGCGCTGGTGCAGGGGATCGAGGTGGTCGACCGCGCATATGCAGGAGGCTGGTGGGACTGGCTGACACCGTTTTCGTTGCTCACCGGCCTGGCAGTGACGACGGGATATGCACTTCTGGGTGCCACCTGGCTGGTGCTCAAGACCGAAGGGCCGCTGCAACAGGTAATGCGACAGCGCGCCTGGTGGCTTGGCTTTGCCACGCTGGGCTTCATGGGGCTGGTGAGCCTTGTCACCCCGTTTCTGGAACCGATCTATTTCAGCCGCTGGTTCAACCTGCCGGGCAGTGTCTTCAGCGTGATCATGCCGGTGCTGATACTGGGTGCGGCCTGGGCACTTTTCACCGGGCTGAACGACAACCGCGAGTTGCGCTCTTTCCTGGCCGCGCTGGCGTTTTTCGTGCTTGGCTTCATCGGCATCATTATCAGCTTCTACCCGATGCTGGTGCCGCCTTCGCTGACCATTTGGCAGGCCGCCGCACCTGATGCAAGCCTTGCCTTCGCGCTGGTCGGCACGCTGATTCTGATGCCCATCATCCTCGGCTATACCGGTTATGCCTACTGGGTGTTTCGCGGCAAGGTGCACGCGGGAGAGGGGTATCACTGATGGCTATCACGACCCTCAAGCGCATAGGCTGGTTCGTCCTTCTGTGGCTGCTTGGTACCGGAGCATTGGCTGCCATCGCCGCCCTGATCCGACTGTTTATCTGATCCACATGAATGAAAATCATCATGAAAAAGACTCTCGTCGTCGCAGCAATCGTGGTTGTCAGTACTCCACCCGGTCGGGATCAGTGGAGCGGGGGTGCTTTTTTCTCTGCTCATGGGTTTGCCCGGTATGCTTGCCCAGCTCCCAACCCACCGCCTTGAGGTTTGCCTGAGCCCACTCTACCGACTCCTGGTCCGTTACCGTGGCAATGGAGTTGTTCCAGCGGTTATACCAGCCGGCCAGACTGATGACGGCGAGCATCTCGACGATTTCGCGGTCGGAGTAATGGACACGCAACGCTGCAAAGTGCCCGGGTTCGACCATGTTGGGCACTGTGGCGCCGTCGCGCGCCAGCGTCAAGGCTGCCTTCTCGGCGGTGGAAAATGCCGGTGACTGCTCGAAGGTCCAGATATCACGAATGCGCTCCGGATCGACACCCATCATCTGCAAGGTGTAGCCCCCGTGGGCCTGGCAGTGCTGGCAGCCACTGGCGATGCTGGCCATAGTGAACAGTTCGCTGCGCAGCTGTTTGGATATCTTGCCAGGTGCCAGCATCACCAGCTCAACCAGGCTTTGGAAGCGCTGTGCCAGCTCCGGCCAATTGAAGAATTCCAGGTTCTGCCGATTCTGGTACTGGGTATCTGACTCTGACATGCTTGCTTCCTCGTATTGCATTAGTGTTACGGCTTTGCTGCTGGTGTCTTTGCTGCCGGCTTTCTCCCAGCTCGCTTTATGTTAAGCTTGGCGACTGCCGCCAACAACAAAAATAATGCAGAGGGAACCATGAGTGATCAGCATCGTGCAAGTTCAGATCTGCAGCCCGGCACAGGGAAAGAAGCTGTAAGTGGACAGCAGGAAGGTGCTTATCCCGCTGCAGGCAAGGCCTGGTGGATCGTGTTCGTGTTGCTGTCCTGCTATACCTTGTCGTTCATCGACCGGCAGATTGTTGCCCTCATGGTTGGCCCTATTCGGGCCGATCTTGATATCAGCGATTTCCAATTCAGTTTGCTCACCGGCTTTGCTTTTGCCCTTCTCTACTCTTTTTTGGGTGTGCCCATCGGCATCATGGCCGACAGCAGCAATCGCAAGCGCATCATTGCCTGGGGCATCGCCATCTGGAGCATCATGACAGCCCTGTGTGGCACGGCTCGCAGCTATACGATGTTGTTCATTTTCCGCATCGGGGTAGGGGTTGGTGAGGCAGCGTTGTCGCCTTGTGCCTATTCCATCGTGGCCGACAGTTTCACAAAGGAGCAAAGGGCCAAACCGATGGGAGCGTATTCCATGGGCACCTATGTGGGCGCTGGTCTGGCGATGATTTTCGGCGGCATGGTGGCGCAGTACATTGTTGGCCTCGGCCCCATCACCTGGCCCATCCTGGGCGAGATGCGGCCCTGGCAGATCGTGTTCTTCGTGGTGTCTCTGCCTGCCATCCCGGTACTGTTGTTGCTGGCCACCTTCCGTGAGCCAAGGCGCCAGGATCTGGGTGCAGGTGAAACCATGCACAGGGTCGACTTCAAGGCCACTCTTCACTATATGGCGCAGCGCTGGCAACTGTATTGCCTGATCATTTTCGGCATTGGCATTCTGGCGCTGATCAGCTTTGCCGTGTTTGCCTGGTACATCGAATTCTTCATTCGCCTGCATCACTGGAGCCGGCAGCAAGCGGGTCTGGCCTTTGGCCTGGTCGTGCTGTTCTGCGGTTCTGGCGGTATGTTTGCGGCCGGCATGATATCCGACCACCTGCTGGCACGGGGTTACAAGGATGCTCCGATACGCACCGCGCGCTACAGCGCCATGATTCTGCTGCTGCCCTTGAGTGTGGCGCCGCTGCTATCCAATCCCTGGCTTGCCCTTGCCTTGCTGATGCCTGGGGTTTTTGCCCTGGGCTTTCATGTGGGACTGGGGCCGTCTGCGCTGCAGCACATCACCCCCAACAAGATGCGTGGGCAGGTGATAGCCCTTTATCTGCTGGCCCTGAACCTGATGGCCCAGATGGTGGGCCCCTCTGCGGTCGCGTGGTTCACCACCTACGTATTCAGGGATGATCTGGCGCTGGGCAAATCCCTGTCGATCGTGTCCGGGTTTGCCGCCGTGCTGGCCCTCTGGGTGCTGAGCCTGGCTGCGAAGAAAATGGCCGTCTACGAGAACGAGTAGTTCAACCACAAGCAGGAAACCGTCATGTCTTTCATGAGTATCCCGACAAAAGCGTTCATTCTGTGCCTGGCTGTGCTTGGCACGCTGCCGGCTCAAGCTGCTGACGCAGCCCTCACCCTGAAGGTCATCACCGCCAACGAATCCAGCCTGCACGCTGCCTTTACCCTGGTGATGGGGAAACAGGACATGGTGCTGATTGATGCGCCGTTTACCAGGGCGGATGCTCATCGCCTGGTGGCGGACATGCTGGAAACCGGTAAGCGTCTTACTGCCCTGTATGTCACCCACGACCACCCCGACCACTTCTGGAGCATGCAGGTGATCATGGATGCCTATCCAGAGGCGCAGGTGTTGTCCCATCCCGAGGTGGTAGCCGACATCTGGCGCTCCATCCCGTTCAAGATCGCCCGCTGGAGTCCCATGCTGGGCAGCAATGGTCCCGCCCATCCGACGGCACCGACCCCGCTCGCACAAGACTGGTTCGAACTGGAAGGCCACCGCCTGGAAGTGCTCGGTCCCATGCAGGGTGATCATCACCATGCCACTGCCATCTGGATTCCTGAGTTGCAAGCCCTCGTGGCCGGTGATCTGGTGTTTCATGGCATTCATGTCTGGTTGGGCGAAGTGCAGGAGGCGCAGCGGCTGGAGTGGTTGGCCAATCTCGATGCCTTGATGGCCATGGAACCGGCCATCGTGGTGGCCGGCCACAAGCGTCCCGGCCTTGATGACACTGCCGCCAGTCTGAGGTTCACCCGTGACTACATCGCAGATTTCAACCGCGAAGCAAAAACCGCCATAAATTCCGACGCCTTGATTGCTAGAATGCGGCAATTGTATCCGAACGTGATTGACGTGTTGGACAACTTCATCCTGTCCAACTCGGCCCAGGTAGGTGTGGGAGAGGTACCGCCTTGGGAGGAGTAGCGGCTTTTGTCACTACGCGGTAGCCCTGCACCCGCTACAGCCCCAGCCAACTCCTTCCGTGGCTACTGTGGGACCGGGGTACAGAATTCTCAACATTCTCGGAGAAACTGCAGATGCCTGGGGAAGCCAAAGTGGATACAGCTGCCAGGCAGGGACTAGCCGATTTTATGCTGATCGTCGGCTTGCTTGTGCTTGCCATTGCGCTGTTTTATTACAGCCAGACCCATGTCCCGTTGGGATGTATCGCTGCTGGAGAAGCGGGCAGCGGCAGTCATAGCTGTAAGCTGGCCGCCGGCAATTCGCTGGTCATTCGGGCAGGGGTATCCTGGCTGCAATTTTTGTTCTGGCCCCTGGTACTTCTTGGTCTGGCTTATGGAGTCCTCGGCATCCTCCGAAGAAAAACCCTGCTGCTTTACGCGGCGGCCATCGCCTCACTGCCAATTTCCCTGTACCTGGCGGCCAGCCCCCTGTTCAGTCTGGTCGCTCTGGTTTTTCCTCTTGCTTTCATTGTCAGTGCATATCTGCTCAAAGCCAACAGAAACAAGGCCGCAGTGCTGCTCCTGGTTCCCTATTGCGCTGTCATCGCCTGGTTGGGGTTTGCGCTGTTACTTGAATGATGGGGGAGGGGCTCTGGGATGCTGAACGCCAGCAGCGGGCAGGCGTTCACTGGAAGCTGTCCAGGTCATCGGCCAGCACCACCTTGCCGTCGTAGTTTCGCGTCACTTCGGCAACGATGTCAGCGGCCGTCGCGCCAATGAAGAGCACATGGTACAGTACCAGCAGGCCGGGCCGGGCGCTGTTGGCTATTTGCGCCACCTGGGTGGCCGTGGTATGGGAACTGCCGTGGTACTGCTGCCAGAATGTCGACAGTTCCGACAGCCTGTCGCCACTGATGACCTCATGAATCAGCAGGTCGGCGCCTTTGGCCTGGGCCGCCAGCGCCGGGCTGTAGGTCGTGTCGCCGGAAATCACGATGGTCTTGTCGGCCGTGGTGACCTTGTAGCCGAAAGCCGGTTTTATCTCTCCATGAGCGACGGTGAAGGCTTCCACCCGGATATCCGGGTTGCTGAAGACCAGGCCGGGTTCAATTTCGGTGATGTCTGCCAGATAACCTTCGGTATCGGTGATCAGTTGTGGCGGGGTTCCCGCACTGCGGATTCCAGCCTCGATGGCCGCCATGGCATTCATGTTGTCGACATAGGCGGCCATGCCCCGCGGACCCCAGATTTTCAGCCGCTGCTGCCGCCCCCACCAGCGTGAACTGGCCAGTTCCGCGACATCGTGGATGTGATCACTGTGGATATGGGTAATGAACAGGTGATTGATGTTCTGGGGATTGAGTTCGGGAAGCCGGTATTTTTCCGAGGCCTGCACGGCCCGCTGCACCATGCCGCCACCGGCATCGAAGACATAGGCCTGTCCCTTGGTCAGGATGGCGACACCGGGGCCGGAACGCCGGGCATCGGGAACCGGGGTGCCGGTGCCGAGGATGATGACCCGGGTGCTGTCCTGCGCCTGAACCGGGTAAGTGCACAGCAGCAAACTGGCAAAAAGCAGGGATGAAATTCTGGCCGTCACGGGTCTTTTTTTCATTATCTATCCACTATCAAATCCAGCATACATCGGGAGCACAGGGCCGCAGAATAAAGAACATCTGCTACAATGGCAAGGCCAATGCCTTTGCCGGGTGCGCTGCCTGAGCTTCCCGGAAAAACATCCATGTCACCCCTGCGCAGGCAGGGGTCCAGCAATCAACAGAATGGCTTCATGCATCAACCAGAACGACAAATTTCCAAAGGTGCTTCATCGTGTCAATGAATTCATCCGTGGCCGCCGCCGTGCAGTCCTTCATCGAACAGGAAAAACTTCCGGCTGACTACGCCGACACGGTGCAGACCTGGTTTCTGCCCATGGCTGAACAATTGTTACAGAAAGTGGCGGTGAGCAGGGAACCCTTGATCGTCGGCGTCAGCGGTTGCCAGGGCAGCGGCAAGTCGACCCTGGCGGGTTTGCTGGTGATTCTGCTGCGTGAACTGATGGGTCTGAAAAGCATCAATCTGTCACTGGATGATTTCTATCTGACCCATGCGCAACGGCAGCAACTGGCCGCAAGGGTACACCCCTTGCTGGCCACCCGGGGAGTGCCAGGCACCCACGATATCGATCTGGCGGTGACTACCATCGAGGCCCTGAAGCAGCCGGCGCCCGTTGCCATTCCCCGCTTCAACAAGGCCCTGGATGACCGTGAGGCGGAATCCCGGTGGCCACGCCTGCACGGGCCCATGGATGTGATCATCCTGGAAGGCTGGTGCCTGAGCATTCCGGAGCAGGATGAGGCCGCCCTGCAGGAAGCCCTCAATGAACTGGAAAGCGGGGAAGACCCACAGGGCCATTGGCGCGCCTATGTCAATCAGGCGCTGAAAAATGACTATCACCGGCTCTACGATCTGATCGATTACCTGATCATGCTCAAGGCGCCCGCATTTGAGCTGGTTTATCAGTGGCGGCAGCAGCAGGAAGACAAACTGGCCGACAGGCACACGGATCTGAACCATACCCGGGTCATGAGCCGGAGCCAGCTGAAGCGTTTCATTCAGCATTACGAGCGCCTGACCCGGCATGGCCTGCTGACCTTGCCCGCAAGGGCCGATGTGGTATTTGAACTGAGCGAACAACAGACGATTCTGGGCAGGAACTGAAATATGCAGAGACTCGACAGCACGCTGCTGGAAAAACTTCGGGAAGCCATTGGCAGCGCCAATGTCCTGCTGGGCCAGGCTGTTTCCGACAAATACCAGCATGACTGGTCTTCCGAAACACCACAGCTGCCGCTGGCAGTGCTGCGCCCGGCTGCCACTGCCGAGGTGGCAGAGATTATGCGCTTGTGCTCTGAATACGGTCAGGCAGTGGTGGTGCAGGGCGGCCTGACCGGTTTGTGTGGTGGTGGCATTGCCCAGCCTGGTGAAATGGCCATTTCTCTGGAAAAAATGCAGGGCATCGAAGAACTGGATCAGGAATCCATGACCATGACCGTGCTCGCCGGCACCCCCTTGCAGGTGATTCAGGAAGCCGCAGCGGCAGCCGGCTTCATCTTTCCGCTGGACCTGGGCGCCCGTGGTTCCTGCAATATTGGGGGCAATATTGCCACCAATGCCGGCGGCAACCAGGTGGTGCGCTTCGGCATGACCCGCAACCTGGTGCTGGGACTCGAAGCCGTGCTGGCGGATGGCACTGTGATTTCCGCACTGAACAAGATGCTGAAGAACAATGCCGGCTATGATCTCAAACACCTGTTTATCGGCACCGAAGGCACTCTGGGCATCGTCACCCGGGCCGTGCTGCGGCTGTTCCCGCAGGCAAAAAGCCGCTGCACGGCCCTGCTGGCGCTGGACAGTTTTGACTCGGTAATCAGCCTGCTGCATCGACTGGGGTCCGAATTCGGTGGCTCCCTCAGCACCTTCGAAGCCATGTGGGCCAGCTATTACGATTTTATCGTGGCGAATGTAGCCGAGTTGAGTTCGCCGTTCAGGGAGCGATATCCGGTCTATGTGTTGACCGAAATGGAAGGCAGCGACCAGACGCGGGATCAGGAGACCTTTGAAACGACGCTGGCGGCGGCCATGGAAGACGGACTGGTGGTCGCTGCGGTGATTGCCGCTTCCGAGCGGGAGCGGGAGGATTTCTGGCATATCCGGGATGGCGTGGGTGATATCGGACCGCATCTGCGCCAGGCGGCCAACTTTGATGTGAGCCTGCCGATTTCCGCGATGAAGGACTTTCTGCTGCGTATCGACCAGGACTTCAAGGCCCGCTTCAATGACTGCCACAGCATGGTATTTGGCCACATCGGGGACAACAACCTGCACATCATTGCCAGCACCGGGGTCAGGGCGGATGTGAAAGTGATCTATGACATCGTCTATCGCGCCATCGGCAGCTTCGCCGGCTCCATTTCGGCGGAACACGGCATCGGTATCCAGAAAATGCCCTACCTGCACCATTCCCGCTCGGAGGCGGAACGGGCCTTGATGCGGAAGCTCAAGCAGGCGCTGGACCCGCAGCAAATCCTGAACCGCAATCGGGTCATGCCGGCCGGGGATTGAGGGTGCTTACTTGCCTGGCACTGGCCAGGGCAGCAGCACCTGATTCAGACTGTCGAGGTCGCTGCTGATGGGGGTTTCGCCTGGAGCAATGGCATTGCTGTCAAGAATGAAGGCCACCACCTCGGTGTATTTCTCCAGGGCCAACATCATGCCGTTGTCCGGCGGCATCGATTCATAGGTAAATTTCACCAGTTCCCCCAGACTTTTTCCCGCCCACTTGTTGCGGAAATAGCTGCCTTTGAGCGGCGTGCCGAATTGGCCGTTGGCCAGGTTGGTGCCGTGACAGATGACACAGCTGTCACGGTAGAACTGCCTGCCTGCGGCGCTCTGTTCGGCAGTGAACTGTACGGTGTCCTGGGCCAGGCCAGGCAGGGGCAGGGCGCTGACCAGCAGGCCCAGAAGCAGGAATCTGGCTTTTTTCATGCGTATCCTCTTGGCTGTTTTTTTGTGTTGAGCCCGTCTTGTGTTGAATTGCGCCATCCTTCCAGAAACCGCAGCTATCTTCAAGGTCGCAAGATTATCACGACTGTCCTCTGTTTGTACTCCCGGCGCTGCTCATCCTTTGTGGCGGCTCTGCTGAGCATCGGCTCAGCCGTCATCCCTGCGTAAGCCATCGCCCCTGCGCAGGCAGGGGCCCAGACAGTCAAGGCCTGGATTCCCGCCTGCACGGGAATGACGAAAAAGCACGGGAATGACAGAAGAAAAAGTACCGGAATGATGGAAAAGTGCGAGAATGAAGTGCGTCCTTGTTTATCTGGAGAATAGTCATGCAATACAAGAAGGTTTCCCTGGTCCCGGTGATAGCTTTGGTTTTGACGTTTCTGGCGGCGATGCAGCCGGTTTATGCGGCATCGAAGGAGGAAATCAATATCCGGGTCGATGCGGCGCTGGAGCGCTTCACAAAGGAAGTCGAGGGCGGCAGTCAGTTCCTGCAACAGGCCAAAGGTATCCTGGTCTTTCCCCAGGTTATCAAGGCCGGCATCGGGATCGGCGGTGAATACGGTGAGGGTGCCCTCAGGATAGGCGGGAAGTCGGTGGATTATTACGCGACTGCAGCCGGTTCCATAGGTTTTCAACTCGGGGCACAAACCAAGACGGTGATGCTGGTCTTTCTACAGCATGACGCACTGGAGGATTTTCGCAACAGCACTGGATGGAAAGTCGGCGTGGACGGGTCTGTTGCAGTAGTGGAATTCGGTACGGGCAAGGACATCAACAGCATCAGCATCAGCGAACCGATAGTCGGCTTTGTATTCAGCAACAAAGGCCTGATGTTCAACCTGACCCTGGAAGGTTCCAAGATAAGCAAATTGGTCCGTTAAGCCGGTGCTGCCGCGCTGCGGTGACTCCGCAGCGCCTCCCCCTGTAGTGATCACAGCAGGCTTCGCTTGCCGCGGTGAGATATCATCTCTGGAGTTTATTCACGCATGAAGAATCTGGTGATTATCGGCGGCGGCTTTGCCGGCTCCACGCTGGCGCAGCAGCTCGAACGCCATCTGCCGGCGGAATGGGAAATCTATCTGCTCAGCGAAACCAATTTTGTCACCTACCATCCGCTGTTGCCCGAGGTCGTCGGTGCCTCGGTTCTGCCCGGGCATGTACAGGCGCCTTTGCGGCATCTGGTCAAGCGTACCCGCATCCGCATGGTGAAGGTGGATCGTGTCGACTTGCAGCAAAAAACAGTTTACTACCACAACAATGAGCCGGGTGAACTGGCCTATGAGCAGCTGGTATTTGCCGCAGGCGTCAGAGCCAATACGACGATGATAGCGGGGATGCAGGAACATGCGCTGCCGCTGAAAACCGTCGGCGATGCCCTTTACATCCGCAACCGGGTCATCGAGCGGCTGGAACAGGCCACCATTCATCCGGATGCAGACCACCGTAAGCACCTGACCACCTTTATTATTATCGGTGGTGGTTTCAGTGGCGTGGAAACCGCAGGTGAACTGGATGATTTTTTGCAAGCGGCGGTGGGCTATTATAAAAACGTCCAAAAGGAAGACTGCCGGGTTATCCTGTTGCACGGTTCCGATCACCTGCTGCCGGAATTGTCAGAAAAACTCGGGAAAAAAACCGAGCTGTTATTCCGCAAGCGCCATATCGATGTCCGGCTCAATACCCGCGCGGTTAAAATCGAGTCCGATCGTGTCGTTCTGGCCAATGATGAGGTCATTGCGGCAGGCACCATCATCTGTACCATTGGCAGTACGCCTCACCGCTTCATTCAGAATGATGAATTGCCTCTGGAGCGTGGCAGGATTCGGGTGGCCGGAGATATGTCCGTTCCCGGCCGGGAGGGGGTCTGGGCCCTGGGTGACTGTGCCCTGGTACCCAATGCCATGGACGGCCGGGCCAGCCCCCCGACAGCCCAGTTTGCCGACCGTCAGGCGCGTTTTCTGGCCAGGAACATTGTTGCCTGGACCCGGGGACTTCCCACAAAACCTTTTTCCTATCGTCCACTCGGACTACTGGCGTCGACCGGACACAACAAGGCCGTTGCGGAAATTTTTGGGTTCTGTATTTCCGGGTTTATCGGCTTTCTGCTGTGGCGCGGCACCTACCTGCTCAAGGTGCCCACATTGGCGCGCAAGGTCAGACTCTACCTCGAATGGAACTGGGCCATGTTTTTCCCGCCCGATATTGCTCATCTGGGTTTTAAGCGAACCGAGCCCGATGAGCCTCCCCTGTCCTGACGGAATTTTCATGGAGAAGCGCTGATTGATCCATCATTCCGCATAAGCCGTAATTCAGGTCATCGATGTCGACGGGCGACTCTGTATCAATAGAGGAGCCCTTTAATCGAAACTTCATTGTTTTTTTATTCGTAGTTGTTTTTTCCCCTCTATAGTCCTGGTGCCAGAAAAAAGTGCAATAAAAACTTGCCCAATGCATCCAGGAGACTTGTTTATGTACATTCAGGGATTTTCCAAAAAAAATAAAAAAGCTGTAGTGATCGCCGCGCTCTTGCTCGGTGCTATATCCGGTACGGCTGCCTCTCCTTTTGACAGTGATGGTCAGATATTGAGCATTGATGCCATCGATGTTATCGATAACAACAGCCATGTGGTGACTTACTCGGCGTCTCTGGAACTGGTCAGTTCCGAACCGTTGAGTTTTATACTTTCGGAGGCAAAAATAACCAGGCGTCCAGGTGGCAACCGTGCATTGTTCGATACGGTTGCAAACACCATTACGATTCCTGGCGTCGATATTGATGGGAAGGGCAGTTATGATATCGAAATGGAGTCCATTCCAGGGTCGTCACCCTTGCAGTTCAATGTTACCCGTATCGAAAAATCTACCGGTATCAAAGTCTTTAATCGTATCTCGACCTTTCCTGTATATTTGAACAGTGATATAGAAAATGAAACCGTTGCCGAGATCGTCGACGCCAGCAAGGACGGTAACACCCTTGTCTATACCGATAGCGTCAGTGGTAAAATTGGTTTCGTCGATATTACTCAGCCGGGTGATCCCAAAGCCTTGGGAACCATTGATCTGGGCGGTGAGCCGACCTCGGTAGCGGTAGCGGGTGACTATGCCCTGGTGGCAGTCAATACTTCACCAAGCTTCATTGTTCCGAGCGGGACATTGTATGCCGTAGACATTGCACAACAGACTGTCGTCGCCAGTTTTGAACTCGGTGGCCAGCCGGATTCGGTCGCGGTCAGTCCTGACGGGCAATTTGCAGCTGTCATTATTGAAAACGAACGTGATGAAGATTTGGGTGATGGCGAACCGTCGCAAGCACCGTCCGGATTCCTGACAATCGTTGATCTCGACGGTGCGCCTGCACAGTGGTCCTTACGCGAGGTCTCGCTGGACGGCATTGCCGACGTATTTCCCAATGACGCTGAACCCGAGTATGTCGATATCAATCAAAACAACGTGGCGGTGCTGACACTGCAGGAAAACAATCATATTGTTTTGATTGATCTGCCCAGTGGCAGCGTCATTCAGAATTTTAGTGCCGGTACAGTTGATTTGACGCAAATTGACACCAAAGAGGAAGATCCTGCATCCATCAAGCTTAACGATACCCTGTTGCAAATTCCCCGTGAACCGGATGGTGTTGCCTGGTTGAACGATGAGGTCTTTGCCATTGCCAACGAAGGTGATTTGCAGGGTGGCAGTCGCGGTTTCAGTGTTTTCGACAGCAGTGGCAATTTGCTTTACGATGCCGGAAATTCCCTGGAACATGAAAGTGTTCGCGTTGGCCATTACCCTGACGACCGTTCTGGAAACAAGGGTAACGAACCAGAAAACATCGATTATGGCTTATTCGATGGTGACGAATATATGTTTGTTGCTTCCGAGCGTGCCAGCTTGCTGTTTGTCTATAATTTGACTCAAAATCGCATGCAGACCCTGCCTGCCGGAGTCGCGCCGGAAGGGGTGAAAGCCATACCCGGACGCAATTTGGTGGTTGTCGCCAGCGAGGCAGACGCCCGCGCCGATCTTATCCGTTCCAGCCTGAGTATTTATCAACTGCAAAGTGGCGGACAACGCTATCCAGTCGTGGAGTCGGTGGATCGTTTCGATGGCACGCCGATTCCCTGGGGTGCTTTATCCGGTCTGGCGGCGGATCGCGAAATTCCGAATACCGTTTATGCGGTTCCCGATAGCTTTTATCAGAAAAGCCGCATCTTCACCTTGGGAATCAGTGATACGCCGGCAATAATTTTCAAGGAAACCGTACTGAAAGACAGTGGCGGTTTATTGGCTGATGTGGCGGGCAATCAAGTCAATAGCGATGGCACCGTCAATCTGGATCTGGAAGGTATCGCCAGCGCCGCCGATGGCGGATTCTGGCTGGTTTCCGAGGGTGCGGGTACGGTCGGTGACGCAAGCCGACCGGTGACCAGCAACAATTTGTTGATCCATGCTTTGCGCAGTGGCATTATCGACCAGGTAGTAAGCTTGTCCGAAGCTACCAACGGCCGGCAGCTTCGCTTCGGCTTCGAAGGTGTGGCGGCAGTTGGTCCAGAGAATGAGGAAAAGCTGTTTGTCGCTTTCCAGCGAGAATGGAACGATGACCCCGATAAGCGCGTGCGTATCGGACGTTACGATACGGTCACCGGAGAATGGCGTTATTTTTATTACCCGCTCGATGATGCAGCGTCGCCAAACGGTGGTTGGGTCGGGTTATCAGAAATTACTGCGATCAACGAACAGGAATTTGCCGTTGTCGAACGCGATAACCAGGGCAACGCCGACGCACGTATTAAACGAGTCTATCGTTTCTCCATCGATGGTTTGACGCCATTGGTTGATCCTGCCAACGGTGTCGTGCCCACATTCCCGCTGCTGGAGAAAACCCTGGTGCGTGATCTGATGCCGGATTTGCAGGCGCTGGGTGGCGTGGTCCTGGAAAAAATTGAAGGCATGACCGTTACCTCTGAAGGCAATGTACTCATTGTCAATGACAATGACGGAGTCTCCGATTCCAATGGCGAGACCCAATTGCTGCGTTTCCAGGGACTGTTTCAGTAAGTCTCGACAGGCGCTATTCAAAAAAACGCTGATATGCCAATGTTTTCTGATGGCGCAGGGATGAGCCATCAGAATTGAAGATAAACCACCTCTGAATGCTCTGAATAAGTCCTCTGTCGGTGCCCAGTGAAATCAACGATCTGGATCCCGGTTTATACTGCGATGGCGCATCGTTCAGAGACACGCCAGGCTTATTCAGAGCTTTCCTAAAGTATCATCAAGGATAGACGTCAATAAGAACTTTTTCATTTTTTTATATTTTCCGTTGATATTTTTGTTTGACATTTAATTGCTATTTTATTGCTTTTTTATCCTTGAAAAGCATCTTCTGGTTATACTTTTTCGCGCTATGGAAAGGATGCAAACAACATTTGATTATGTGTTTTATGAACATATTGTTTTTTTTAGTTATAGAACTATCGTATTGAAAATTATTTTATTTTAAACTGAAGTTCTTGCAGTCATCGCGCAGATTCTGCTGATAGTTCAGGCGGAT
>JAVVEZ010000127.1:0-7201 GCA_032250895.1 Pseudomonadales bacterium
CAATGTATCAGGATCGGGAAGAAGCTTTTAGATGGGGTTTACTGACCGCTTACACTATTCTGACTTTAAATGCCTGTGGAAAAACTCCGCAACCTTGTCATGCAACCGCAGGTTATATTGCCAAAACGGCGCATGCCCTACTTCCGGCAGCAAATGGATTTCAATTTCTGCTCCTGCTTTTCCGTATGCTTGTGCCATTAAGAGAGACTGCTCGTAGGGTACGGTGGTGTCAGCCTGGCTTGCAATCAGCAATAGTGGAGGGGAGTTTTTGCTTGTATGGGTAGTTGCAGATGCGAATTCCCACAGGCTTGGGTTGCTCTTATAAGATTCTCCTAGAAAGCGCTCCATGCTTTCGGGAAAGTCAGCTAAATTTAATGGGGCTGATATACCAACAACTGCTGAAAGACTACTGGACGTATTGTTAGCTTCACCATCTCCTTCAAATTCGGCCACATCGGGTGTCACGCCTGCATACACCGCCAAATAACCACCCCATGAACCGCCTATAGCCCCGATAGCATCTGGATCAAGATTGTAGGCACTCGCATTAGCGCGAAGCCAACGGATCGCCGCTTTTACATCATTTATATATGCAGGGAAAACGGCTTCACTTGCGCCACGGTATTCAATACTGGCAGAGGCCAGACCTCTTCGTGCCAGTGCTGATGCCAACGGCCCTGAGGCCTCTTTCTCACCATGCGCCCAGCCTCCCTCCCGAATGACTATGACCACGGGAAGTGTTTCGGATGATTGGGCGGGACGATACAAGTCAAGTTGAAGGGTGGCTTCTCCATACTGGACGAATGTCAAATCTCTTAGGATATCAATCTCAGGCGGAGTGTCAGTTGGACCAGCTTGCGCAGAAACGGCTGTATGCAGAAGACCGAGCATTAGAAAGACCAACAGTTTTTGCATAAACATTATTGTGAATCCCTGAAGTGGTCACAATAGATGTGACCAACCCAGTTAAGAGATAATGATGATCTTAACTGGAGGCAGTAATGACCACAAGAAAGAAGTATTCGATCCATTTGCCTGATGCGCGGGTATGACGTGGGGCAACGCGGGGATGACGCAGGGTGGCGATAGGGCGCCGGGATGACTGTTCAGCGGCTCCCCGGGATGATGCCTTTCCCGGGGCGCTGACTGACGTATACTGTTATCCACATTTCCAGAGTTCGCTCTCTGAGCAAGGAGTATCCAATGACTGACAAGGTGTGTGCCATCATCGGCGTGGGGCCGGGCAATGGCCTGGCGTTGAGCAAACGTTTCGCCGCCGGGGGCTACCGGGTGGCGATGCTGTCCCGTGATCAGACCCGGCTGGCAGCCTATGCCCGGGACATTCCGGGCGCCAGCTCTTATTCCTGTGACGCCGGCGATGAGTCCTCGCTGACGGCGGCGCTGGCCGCCGTCAAGCGCGATCTCGGCGCTATCGACGTGCTGATCTACAACGTCGGCGTGGGTGTCTGGACCGGGTTCGAGGAGAGTAATGCCGCCGACTTCGAGGCCTCCTGGCGCATCAACACCCTGGGCCTGTTCCATGCCGGCCAGGCAGTGGCCGCCGACATGACTGCGCGGGGCGGGGCGATTCTGATCAGTGGAGCCACCGCCTCAGTGCGCGGCGGCCCCAAGACGGCGGTCTTTGCCCCCGCCAAGGCCGCCCAGCGCAGCCTGGCGCAATCAATGGCGAAGACCCTGGGGCCGAAGGGCGTGCATGTGGCCTATGTGATCATCGACGGCGTCATCGATCTGCCCCGCACCCGTGCCATGCTGCCTGATAAACCGGATGACTTCTTCCTGAATCCGGATGATATCGCCGAGGCCTATTACCATCTGACCCAACAGGGTCGGTCGGCCTGGACCTTTGAACTTGACCTGCGGCCCTTTGGTGAAAAATGGTGAGGGCTTCCGGGCCGCTGTGCTGCGACCTGAGCCTGGCCGCAGCAGGGGGGCACGCGGATTACGCGGATTGCGTGCCCTGGTTCGGATTCGTTGCGATGGCCAGCGCCAGTGAGTCCGGGGTATCGATATCCCGGAGCACGCCGGGATCATTGCAGACATAGTGAAAGCACAGGGCCTGATGTTTTTTCAGCAGGCCCCTGGCGCCGGTGTCACCCCTCAGCGCGGCTATGGCGCTGAAATAGCCGCGCCTGAAGCCCGCAGGGTTTCCCCACTGGTTCTTGAAAACCGGCACCACCAGATCATGTGCCGTCAGGGCATTTTGCAGGCCGGCATAGGTCGCCGCTGTGATAAAAGGCATATCGCCCAACCCGATCAGAGCGCCCTGCCAGTCGTCGACACAATCCATCGCCGAGGCCAGGCTGTGTCCCATACCCTGAGCGGCATTCACGGCCATATGAATCTGCCAGCCCTGGCGGGCATAGTGCTGCGCCAGCGTATCGTCGCCGGGATGCAGCACCAGCAGTTTTTTGCTGAAGGTTTCCGGCACCCGGGACAGCGTGGTGGCCAGCAGGGTCTGACCATGGCTCAGCACGGCCTGGCGCTTGTCGCCCTGAAAACGCCGGCTGCTGCCGGCCGCCAGAATGATGATGCCGATGTCAGCGGGCGCCGTCTGCTCAGGCATCGGCGTGCCGCCGGGCCCGCAGTTGGGTGAGTTCCGCCAGAATGGCAATGGCTATTTCCGGCGGCGTCTTGCTGCCGATATCCAGGCCCACCGGGGCATGCAGTCTGGCCAGTTGTGCGGGCGTGACATCCAGCAGCTGGAGCCGCTCCCTGCGCGCTCTCGACGTCTTTTCCGAACCCATGGCGCCAATGTAAAAGGCGTCCTCGTGCAGCACTTCCATCAGGGCCATGTCATCGATCCTGGGATCATGACAGAGCGCAATCACGGCGGTGTGCTGATCGATGATCTTGCCGCGCAGCCAGTCATCGGGCATGGCGGCGACCACTTCAACCTGCTTCACCGCTGCGTTTTCAACCAGTTCGACGCGGGGATCGCAGATGCTGACATGATAGTCCAGGGCCTGGGCCATCTCGGCCAGGTAGAAGGCAACCTGTACGGCGCCGATCAGCAGCAGTTGGAAGCTGGGCCCATAGGTATGCCGCAGGATGTTCTGGTCAAGGCTCAGCGGAACAAAGACGGGGGCCGTTTCGAGCCGGGTCTCGCCCGTGTCGATGTTGACGCTTCGGGTCAGCAGCTCCCGGCGGCCGATGCGGGTGGCCAGTTCCTGATACAGCGCAAGCCGTGCCGGTTTGACCGGTTCCACGACGACTTCCAGGGTGCCACCGCAGGGCAGGCCCAGGCGCAGCACATCTTCCACCGCCACACCGTAGGTGATGCGCTCGGGCTTGTCTTTGGCCAGTTTGCCCTGGAAGATACTGTCGCGCAGGTCGTCTTCGACACAGCCGCCGGACAGCGAGCCACAGTATTGGCCATCTTCATTGCAGGCCAGCAGCGAACCGACCGGCCGGGGTGAGGAGCCAAAGGTTGAAATAATGGTACATAACCAGCACTGCCGCCCGGCTTCCAGCCACTGGCTGAGTTGGCTCAGCACCTGTTGGTCCATGCTGTTCATGAAAATTCCCGTATCGATAAAAGAGACTGATTATAAGAGTTAAGAAGGCGGCTGCCTATGTCGATGCGCCAGGCACCATGTGATATGAAAGACACTACACGAAAGTGGACGCCGTGACAGAGAGTGTTTATTCTGCCGGTCACTGAATGCATGCTTTATACAGGACACTACACTACTAGGGTTACCTTCGAGGCGGGTGAATGACGGATGATGGCCAGAACCTGCCTTCTGTAGAAGTGGGTACCGATGAAACCGGCAAAGCTGTCGTCAGGCTGCGGGGCTCCTGGAATCTGCGCATGCTGACACCCCGCATGAAGGTGCTTCGGGCAGAATTGCGTCAGCTTGCCAAACCGGGCTTGTGCTGGGATTTGTGCCAGGTGAAGGCACTGGACAGTGCCGGCGCGCTGGTCCTGTGGGAGACCTGGGATAGCCGTTTGCCTGCTCAGCTCTTGTTACAGGACAGCCATCGCCCCCTGTTTGATATCTGGATGCATCAGCAGGCGCCGGTACCCATGGCCAGGCCTTCATGGCTGTCCCGGATGCTGGATGCCATGGCCCATGCCAGTGAGACTTCCATCGATCACCTTCAGGACGCCTTCGTGGTATTGGGGCAGTTGTTGCTGGATGGCATCGATCTGCTGTTCCATCCAGGACGAATCCCCTGGCGTGAAATTTCCTCGACCATCTACACCACGGGGGTTCGTGCCCTGCCCATTACCGGCATGGTAGGGCTGCTGATCGGCGTCGTGATCGCCTATCAGTCGGCCCTGCAGTTGCGCAATTTTGGTGGTGAAATCTTCATCATTGACATACTCAGTGTCAGCATCGCCCGGGAGATGGGGCCGATGCTGGCCGCGATCATCGTTGCCGGACGCTCCGGGTCGGCCATGAGTGCGCAACTGGGCGTCATGCGCCTGACCCAGGAACTGGATGCCATGAAGGTGCTGGGCATGTCGGTCAGTCAGCGTCTGGTGTTGCCCATGATAGTGGGGATGGCCATTACACTGCCCTTGCTGACCATCTGGACCGATGGCATGGCCATTCTCGGTGGCATGCTGGCGGCCAATGCCACCCTGGACATTCCCATCGAACAGTTCATCAACGGCATTCCGCAGGCGCTGTCCATGGTCAATCTGTGGATAGGTCTGGGCAAGGCGATGGTATTCGGAGCCTTGATCGGCATGACAGGCGTGCATATCGGTCTGCGCATCGAGCCCAATACCCGCAGTCTCGCTGCCGGCACCACCAATGCGGTGGTGACCTCCATTACCCTGGTTCTGGTGCTGGATGCCATTTTCTCGATTGTTTTCCGCAATGTGAGTTGGGGCGCATGAGCGAGTGCGTGGTCAACATGAAGCACATCTGGACCCGTTTCGGCGCCATGGTGGTGCACCGGGATATCAGTTTGTGCCTGTTTCGAGGCGAACGTCTGGGTCTGGTAGGCGGCTCCGGCAGTGGCAAAACCACCTTGATGCGCGAGATGATCGGCCTGCTGGAACCCTCGCAGGGGAGTGTGGAAGTGTTTGGACGCGAGCTTCACAGCAGCAGCCGGGAGGAACAACAGGATTTGCGCAACCGCTGCGGTGTGCTGTTCCAGAATGGTGCGTTGTTCACCGATCTCACGGTCTACGACAATGTGGCCCTGCCCTTGCGTGAAATGGGCATGCTGGAGGAAAAACTGATTCGCAGTCTGGTTTGCATGAAGTTGAGCATGGTAGGCTTGAGTGCGACGGTTACTGCGTTGAAACCAGCCGAGCTGTCGGGCGGCATGGTGAAGCGGGTCGCCCTGGCGCGGGCCCTGGCACTGGAACCCGAATTGTTGTTTCTGGATGAACCGACCTCTGGGCTCGATCCGGTCTCCGCAGAGAATTTTGTCAAGCTTTTGGATGAACTGCATCGGGATCTGAACTTCAGCATGGTCATGATTACCCACGACCTGCATACCCTGCGGGATCTTTGCGACCGGATAGCGGTGCTGGCGGACGGGCAACTTGTCGCCATCGGCCAGCTTGCGGAAGTGGCGACCTGTGAACACCCCTTTGCGCAGCAGTTCTTTCATGGTATACGCGCAGCCCGGGTATTGGAAACTGAGGATGAAAACCATGGGTAGTCGTGCCTATGCACTCCTGACGGGCGTGTTTATCGTGCTTTTTGGCGGCATTGTGGCGCTGGCGTCGTGGTGGTTGTCCGGGGCCGAGATTGAACGCAAAAACTATACTGTTGTGGCCCTGGCAGATGTCTCGGGTCTGGCGGAGGCATCCGCCGTGCTGTACCGGGGGGTGCCCTCTGGGCGGGTGAATGGCATCAGGTTCAATCCTGAGGATATTCGCGAAATCCTGATAGATATTGAACTGGATGCCGAGATTCCGGTAACCGTGGGTACCCGTGCCTTCATGCGTCCGCAGGGCGTCACCGGGCTGTCGCAGCTCCTGCTCAGCGATAGCGGCGAAAACCTGCAAGGTCTGGAGACCAGCGCAGCCGAACCGGGCCGTATCCCACTGGAGCCGGGCATACTGGATCGCTTTACCGCTTCCGGCGATGCCGTTCTCAACAGCCTGGTGCAATTGACGAAGAACCTCAATGCGGTGCTCGATGATAAAAACCGCGACAATATTGCCGGGATTCTTGCCAATATCGAAATATTGACAGAGCGCTTTGAAACCATCGAGAGTGATTTCGCGACGGCTCTGGAAACGGTGCCATCCCTGGCTGACGAAGCCAGTCAGACGCTGGCCGATGCGCGCCATTTGATGACAGCTTTTGAAGATTTGCCGGCGGCACTGCAAACCACGACGAACAACATCAATGCGCTGCTGGTGGTTGGGCAGCGTGTTGGCAATGAGGTGGTTCTGCAGCTCACCCCGGCGTTCACCAGCACGCTGGCCGAGCTGAATGCGACCAATGACGAACTGCAAGGGCTGGCGCGTCTGCTGCAAACACATCCGCAAAGTCTCTTGCAGGGCAAGCCGCCAATGACACCCGGTCCGGGAGAATCCGGCTATCAGGAGAGAGCACGATGAATATCTGGCGAGGTCTGGGTGGTTCCGCCTTACTGACGGTGAGTGGCATGATGTTGCTTGGGGCGTGCAGCGTGCTGCCGCAGCCTGCGCCCTTGCCACAGCAGTATGATTTTGGTTTGCCTGCTGCCCGCAGTATCAGCGGCGGGCTACCCCTTGTCACGCTCGCAGGGGTGACGGCGCCAAGCTGGCTGGACACGACGGCCATTCTGTACCGGCGCCTGGATCAACGACCCCGCAGCCTTCATTATTATGCGCAGCATGCCTGGGTGGCGCGGCCCGCCGAGTTGCTGGAAGAACGCCTGCTGAACCTGCTGTCGCAAGGAACTCCCGAAGGAAGCGCGGCAAGACCCGCGGTGCTGGAAGTCAATCTGGTGCAGCTGGAGCAGGTGTTCGAGTCGCCGCAGAGCGCCTATGCCCAGGTGGCGGTTCGGGTCAGCCTCGACCGCAGGCCGGCAGGATTGCTGCTGCGGCGTGAATTCAGCGCCCGCCAGGCGACGGACGCAGATGTACAGGGAGCTCTCGTACAATTACCCTTGCTGGTTGATGAGGTGCTGACGGAACTGCTCGCATGGTTGCAGGAACAGCAATAGTAGTGTCATGTCACCCCTCCTTTGCCGTATCAGCAGGTCCACAAGCCGTCACCTG
>JAVVEZ010000030.1:0-37702 GCA_032250895.1 Pseudomonadales bacterium
CCTGACGATGGTCTCCCAGTAATCCGGTTTACCAACCCGTGAATGGATCGGCGGAGATGTATGCAGGATAAAGTTGTACGGCGGATCCTCGAGCAACCGATAGAGCCGGCGCAACATCTCCTGCAGGGCTTTGGCACAGTCGGCCAGATCCTGGTCGTTCAGATTATTGAGCATGCCGGCCATCAGCGGCACAGCCCGGACACCGCTCTTGATTTCCTGCATTTGCTTGAGAAGATATCTTTCGCTTTGGCCGCCAATTTTGGGCACATTGGGCAACAGGCTGTCGTTGCCACTGGCGCCATGACAGGCCATGCAGACGGCTATTTTGCCTTCCCCGGCAGCGGCGTTCCCCTGCGCCTGGACCCAGCCACTCATGCCGAAGATCAGAAACAGGCCCATCACTAATTTTTTCTTCATGCTTTATCCATTTCCATGTCAAGTGCTTCAATCAAACCGTCGCGGATGAAGGGCTATGCTACAATCGCGCATTACCGGCAAGCGCCGGGCACCCCTCAATCAAAAGCCGGGCGATTATACCTCAACACTTGATAAAGCCCAACCGGATAGCGACCTTACTCATAAAACACAGTGACTTATGTCCCCCACAGCCAGTAGACCCGGCCTGGATTACCACCAGAGCCATTATTTCATCAGTGCCAGTACCCTGGCCCAATGCCCCGCACCGGAGCAGGCTCGCGAAGTCGCCTTCGTCGGCCGCTCCAATGCCGGCAAATCCAGCGCCATCAATGTCCTGGCCGGTCAGACCCGGCTGGCGCGCACCAGCAAGACCCCGGGGCGCACCCAACTGATGAACTTCTTTGAAATCATCCCGCATCGCTATCTGGTGGATCTGCCTGGCTTCGGCTATGCCAAGGTGCCCGACGCCGTCAAGGTGCAGTGGCAAAAGCAGCTGGAACGCTATCTGCAGGAACGGGAATCCCTGCAGGGCCTGGTGCTGTTGATGGATATTCGTCACCCCTGCAAGGACTTCGACCTGATGGTGATGGACTGGGCCCAGCCATCACGAATGCCCTTGCATGTGCTGCTGACCAAGGCGGACAAGCTGACCTATGGTGCCGCCCGCAGCGCACTGCTGGGGGTGCAGAAACAACTGGCTGTCTATGGCGGAAGTGTCAGCGTCCAGCTGTTTTCGTCACTGAAACGGGAAGGCGTGGACGAGCTGCGATTGAAACTCGATGAGTGGCTGGTGGGAGATGCTTGAAGACAGAAGACGCTTGAAAAAGTGGACCCTGACCGCAGGAGAAGACAGTCAGGGCCCCGCGCGCTCCTGCTAGCAGGAGGTATAACGTTGGGCGGCGTGGAAAAATCGGGGAGAAAAACCACACCGCTCAGTGACTCAGACTGGCAGGAAAGGGCTTAGTTCCGGGAATCGCCAAAAAAGTCTGATTTTTTTCGTTTTGCGAAAAAAACAGGCTGTGCAAACGCTGACACAGCTTCTGTTCTTCTCTTCGTCTTTTCCTGGCGCTGTCCCTGCCCGTCACCGCCTTAAATCAGTGGGCTTCGTCCCAGTTGGGGCCGGAGCCGATATCGACGACCAGGGGCACCGCCAGCGCAGCGGCGGAGACCATGCGGAAGCGCACGCCCTCGGACAGCAATGCCAGATCGTCTTCTGCCACTTCGAACACCAGCTCATCGTGAACCTGCAGCACCATTTTGACATCCAGTCCGGCCCCTTTCAGCCACTGGTCGATATCGATCATGGCGCGCTTGATGATGTCGGCGGCCGTGCCCTGCATCGGCGCGTTGATGGCGGTGCGCTCCGCCGCCTTGCGCAGCATGCCGTTGCCGGCACGGATATCGGGCAGGTAGAGGCGGCGGCCAAACAGGGTTTCGACATAGCCTTGCTCATTGGCCAGCATCCGGGTGTTGTCCATGTACTGCCTGACCCCCGGATAGCGTTCGAAGTAGCGATCCACCCAGGCCTGGGCCTCCGCCCGGCCGATGCCCAGCTGATTGGCCAGGCCAAAGGCGGACATGCCATAGATAAGCCCGAAGTTGATGGCCTTGGCGCTGCGGCGCTGCTCTGAGCTGACCTGCTCCAGAGGCACAGTGAAGATTTCCGCCGCCGTTGCCCGATGCACATCCAGGCCTTTGGCAAAGGCTTGCAGCAGGCCCTCATCACGGGACAGGTGGGCCATGATGCGCAGCTCCACCTGGGAATAATCCGCCGACATCAGCACATAACCTGGCGCGGCAATGAAGGCCTTGCGGATGCGGCGACCCTCCTCGCTGCGAATCGGAATATTCTGCAGGTTGGGGTCCATGGATGACAGGCGGCCGGTGGCGGCCACTGCCTGCTGGAAATTGCTGTGGATGCGCCCGGTGGCGGGATTGACGTCCAGGGGCAGCTTGTCGGTGTAGGTGGTTTTCAGCTTGCTCAGTCCCCGGTATTCAAGAATGACGCGGGGCAGCTCATGTTCCAGCGCCAGTTCCTGAAGCACCGGTTCAGCCGTCGAGAGCTGGCCGCCGGCGGTTTTTTTGGAAGGAGAGAACTTGAGCTTTTCGTAGAAAATCTTCTGCAACTGCTGGGGTGAGCCGAGATTGAATTCCTCGCCGGCCAGATGCCAGGCCGCCTGTTCCAGCCCGGCCAGACTTTTCGCCAGTTCCAGGCTTTGCTCGCCGATGACCTTGATATCGAGAAGGATGCCATTGTCTTCCATCCGGGCCAGGACCGGCAGCAGGGCGATTTCAAAATAGCGGTAGATCTCGACCAGTTGGCCGGTGGCCTTGAGCTTCTGGTCCAGCACCCGGCTCAGCCGCAGGCTGTAATCCGCGCTGGCGGCCGCCCAGTCGGTGGCCTGGGCCAGATCGAGCTGGGCAAAGCCGAGCTTGTTGCGGCCCTTGCCCAGCACGCTGTCCAGCGTGGGCCTGTCCTCGTCCAGATAGTTTTCCACCAGTTTTTCCAGGCTGTGCCGGTGGGCAACGGAATTGAGCACATAGGATTGCAGCATGGTGTCGAAGCGCAGCCCCTTGAGCGCTATGCCGTAATTGTGCAGGATGTGGATGGCCGGTTTCAGGTCATGACCGATCTTGCCGATGCCTGCGTCCTCGAACAGGGGCTTCAGGGCCTGCAGCACCTGCTCGTGCGACAACTGCTCCGGCACCCCCATCAGGTCATGACCCAGAGGAATATAGTGCGCCTGTCCCGGCGTGGTACTGAAGGCCAGTCCAATGAGGCTGGCCAGTTTGTAGTGCTGCTCATCGGCTTGCAGGTAAAAGGCAAAGGCCCCGGCACTTTTCAGGCCCTCGACACAGGCTGTCAACTGCGCCGGGGTGGTGATGGCCTGCCAGGAAACGGTCGTCGGCGCCACGTAGGCTGCCGGATCTCCGGCCTCGGGCTCATCCTTGCCGGCCGCCTGCCCGGGTGCTGTCACGCCGCTGTTCTCCAGTTCCCGAACCCAGGACTTGAATTCCATTTCCCGGTACAGCGCCAGCAGTTCCTGCTGCGCGGGAGCCTGGTGTCCGAGGTCCTGGGGACCAAAGCTCAGGGGCACATCCAGCTTGATGGTGGCCAGCTCGTAGGAGAGCCGCAACTGAGGGATATGCGCACGCAGGGTTTCACCGGCCTTGCCGCCAATCCTGTCGGCGTGGGCAATCAGGTTCTCCACACTGTCGTATTCCTGCAGCCACTTCTGCGCGGTCTTCGGCCCCACCCCGGGGACACCGGGAATGTTGTCGGACTTGTCGCCCATCAACGCCAGATAATCGATGATCCGTGCCGGCGGCAGACCAAATTTTTTCTCGACTCCGGCCACATCCAGGGTTTCATTGGTCATGGTGTTGAGCAGGGTGACATGCTCGTTGACCAGTTGCGCCAGATCCTTGTCGCCGGTGGAAATCAAGGTCGGCATCTGGCGCTGCCAGGCCTGTGTGGCCAGGGTGCCGATGACGTCATCGGCTTCCACCCCATCCACGACGATCAACGGCAGACCCATGGCCTCGATGATTCTGTGGATGGGGGCTATCTGACTGCGCAACTCATCCGGCATCGGCGGGCGCTGGGCCTTGTACCCGGCATACAACTCATTGCGGAAGGTCTTGCCCTTGGCATCGAAGACCACCGCGACCGGGCTTTGCGGATAGGCCTTGACCAGGCTGCGAATCATATTGATGACCCCCTTGACCGCGCCGGTGGGCTGGCCGCTGCTGGTGCTCAGCGGGGGCAGGGCATGAAAGGCGCGAAACAGGTAGGAAGAGCCGTCCACCAGCACCAGCGGGGGCGTGTCCGATAGCGTTTTCCGGCTCATGTCTTTTCCTCCTGTCCCAGGCAGCGCAGCAGAACATCGGCAAGGTGCTGCAACAACAGACCGTAGCCCTCAGGACCCAGCGGGATGTCGCTGCCCAGCACATCGACGACGCCATAGTGCAGGCTGTCGCTTTCAAGAATGCTGTCGAGTTGGTCCAGATTGACGGCGGGCTCCACCAGCAGACAGGCGACCTGATGTTCTTGCAGGCGGCGCTTGATGGCCAGCAAGCCGCGAATGCCCGGAGCCAGCTCCTCGTTATCGGTAAAGCTGAGCACATGCTGCAGGCCGAACTGCCGTTCAAAATATTGAAAGGCGTTGTGATAGACCCCATAGGCCGCCTGGTTTCGGCCATTCAGGCGGGTCTGCAGCGCAGCACTGAGCAGGCCCAGCGCGTCACGGAAACGGAGCAGATTATCCTGGTAGCGCCGGGCATTGCCCGGATCGAGGCTTGCCAGTTGCTGCGTCAGGGCCGTGGCGATCAGCACGGCATTGTTGCTGTCCAGCCAGATATGCGGATCATGGGCCCGGCCCAGCGGCAGGCGCGTCAGCCCGGGGATGTCCATCGCCGTGAGCACGGCGGCGTCCAGCTCCGGCAACGTGCCGGCAAGATAGGACTCCATCTGTGGGCCGATCCACACGAGCAGTTGCGCGGCATCGAGGGCGGCTCTTTCCGATGGCCGCAGGGCATGATGGTGCGGGTCCCGGGTGGTCTGCAGCAGCAGCCGGGGTACGCTGACACCGTCGGTGATGGCGGCCGCAATCAGCTGCAGGGGTTTGATGGTGGCGCTGACCATGACGGCTTCGTCCGCCTGTGCCGATGTCATCAGACCAGACAGGCAACAGCACAGACCGAGGCCCAGTCGCCGCAGCAGGCGCTTGCGCGCCGCGCAGACGGTGTTGCGCGCTGCAGGGGGCTTGTCTGAGCCGAAGCCAGGCGCTCGAAAGGTCGTGAACGGCATCGTGGTCCTGATTGCAAAAAAGGGTGTTATGATAGCGCACCTTCACTTTTAACCCTACGGGTCTGACACGGATCCTGTCGGCAGTGGCGGGATGGTCCGGCGAGGAGCGCAGCGAGCGAACGGAGCCACCACGGCGCTGTCCTGCCCGGCAGCTACGATTCGTATCGCTCGCAACCACCCTCACTGTGCCGGGAAGTTCATCACCGTGGAAGCAACGTTACTCTTGCAGGCCGAGGCTCTTTCCTTGCAGATGGGGTCCCGGAAGATACTGCACAACATCTCCCTGAGCATCGCCGAAAATCAGATCGTCACCCTGATCGGCCCCAATGGTGCGGGCAAGACCACCCTGGTAAAAATTGTGCTGGGCCTGCTCAAGGCCGATTCTGGCAAGGTTAGCCGGCGTCCTGCGCTGCGCATCGGCTATATGCCCCAACGCCTGCATATCGAAGCGACCATGCCGATCTCGGTGCGCCGGTTTTTGCAGCTGGCGGTGCATGCCAGGCACGCCATGATTGAAAAATCGCTTGCCGAGGTGGGCGCTCTGGCCCTGCTCGACAGCCAGATTCACGCGCTTTCCGGCGGTGAGTTGCAGCGTGTACTGCTGGCCCGGGCGCTGATCCAGGAGCCGGCTCTGCTGGTGCTCGACGAGCCGGTGCAGGGCGTCGATATCAACGGGCAGGCGGAACTTTACCGGCTGATCACGGATATCAGAAACCGGCATCAATGCGGTGTTCTGATGGTCTCTCATGATCTGCATCTGGTGATGTCGACCACGGATGAGGTGATCTGCCTGAACCAGCACATTTGCTGCCACGGACACCCGGAGCAGGTAAGCAACGACCCCGCCTACCTGGAACTGTTTGGCCGCCGGCAGGCGGAAACGCTGGCCGTTTATACCCACCATCACAATCATCGCCATGACCTGGCGGGTGAGATCATCAAACCGGGGCACAAGCATGGCTGATTTTGTGCTGCGTGCGCTGCTGGCCGGCATCTGTGTGGCCCTGGTAAGCGGACCCCTGGGTTGCTTTGTGGTGTGGCGGCGCATGGCCTATTTCGGCGATACCCTCGCGCACTCGGCACTGCTGGGTATTGCGCTGGGCCTGTTGCTGGAAATCAATCTGGTGCTGGCCGTGGTCACGGTCTGTGTCGTGCTGGCGCTGGCGCTGGTATTGATGGAAGCGGGCAGGACGCTGGCCACCGATACACTGCTGGGCATTCTCGCCCACAGTGCGCTGGCCTTTGGTCTGGTGATGCTGAGTTTTGCCGACAATGTGCAGATCGATCTGCTGGCCTATCTGTTCGGTGATCTGTTGACAGTCGGCCGCGATGACCTGCTCTGGATCGTGGCCGGCACCTTGCTGGTGCTGGCGGTGCTGGCGACTTACTGGCAGCGGCTGCTGGCCATCACGCTGCATCCGGAACTGGCGCAGGTGGAAGGCCTGAATGTGACCCGGATCAGGCTGGTGCTGATGTTGCTGATCGCCCTGGTGGTGGCGGTCGCGATGAAAATCATCGGCGTGTTGCTGATTACCTCGCTGTTGATCATTCCGCCGGCCTGCGCCCGCAGCTTTGCCGATTCACCGGAAAAAATGGCGGGACTGGCCAGCCTCATCGGCGTGCTGGCGGTAGCCGGCGGGCTGACGGCATCCTTCCTCTGGAACACGCCGGCCGGCCCCAGCATCGTGGCTACCGCCAGCCTGGGCTTTCTGTTGAGCCGGAGCCTGCGTGTTCTGCTGTCTGCCCGATAGATAACCTTATGCAAAGGTTGACGAATTATATTTTTGATATGAAAATGTCAACCTCAGTTATCTTACGGCCAAATGGGGATCAACCATGCTGCATGATCGAATTCGTCGTGCACGCATCTTGCAGGGACTGTCACTCCAACAAGTAGCGGATCAACTCGGCGATATTACCAAACAAGCGCTTTCCAAATACGAAACCGCTAAAGATGTGCCGAACTCTAGCCGTTTACTGCAAATGGCCAAGGTCTTCGGAGTCAAGCCAGAATACTTCTTTCGCAGTGCCAGGATTGAGCTCGGCGACGTGGACTTCAGAAGGCATTCTACGTTTGGAAAACGCCAGCAAGATGCTGTGAAAGAACAAGTTCGCGAACACCTTGAGCGCTACATTGCCATCGAGGCTCTCTTTGACAGCATCGGTGTTGATGATGACTTTTCCGCATTTTACCGGCGCTATCCAACCACCTGCCAGGAAGAAGCGGAACTGGCGGCTGAAACTCTCAGAAAAGCCTGGAATCTGGGCAATAATCCCATCCGCAATGTAACTGAAACCCTTGAAGAAAAAGGGGTCAAGGTTATTTCAATCGACGCGCATGAGAAATTCGATGGCCTCTGTGCCAAGGTAAACCAGGGTCAGGACTTCATTATCGTCACCAATGCCTCTCGCCCCGGCGAGCGACAGCGTTTTAATCTTGCCCACGAACTTGGACATATGGTCATGGCTATACCTGGGTCATTGCAAGGGACCAAAGAAGAAGAGTCGCTATGCCATCGCTTTGCTGGAGCCTTCCTTTTCCCGAAAACCGAGGTGTTTATCAATTTTGGTGTTTCCAGGAGCAGTTTGCTGCTGGAGGAACTCATCCTTGCCAAGCGAGAGTGGGGGATTTCCGCACAGGCAATAATAAGACGCCTCCATGACCTGTCCGTTATTTCACAAAGTTCTTACCAGAGCATCTTCAAGCAATGGTCCATTCGCGGATACAGAAAAGATGAACCGTGCAAACTTCCAAAGGAAGAGTCCTTCCGAATGCGGCAATTGGCTTATCGCGCATTGGCTGAAGATCTGATTACCCCCTCCAGAGGGGCAGAACTGCTGGCCGTCGGTTTAGCGGAAATAGAAAGGATTCTTTCCAACGAACAAATTGACGGAGAACAGGATGTCTCAGCAGATCCTTGTCTCTGATACCAATGTCTGGATTGATCTGCATAGGGGCGGACTGCTGATAGAGGCTTTCAAGCTTCCCTTCAGTTTCATTACGACTGATTTCGTCAGAGCGGAGCTGAATCAGCCCGATGGCAAGGACCTCGAACAACTGGGTCTGCAGGTAGTTCCCTTGAATGACAAGGACATCAAAGCGCTGGACAAACTGACAATTTCACTCAGAAATTCATCACTTGCCGACGTATCTTGCTTTTACCTTGCCCAGCGAGAAGAGATAACGCTGCTGACGAACGACAAGGCAATCCGGAAGGCTGCCATGAATGCCACTATCTCTGTCCATGGGACCTTGTGGCTACTGGATCAGCTCTTTGAGGCCTTTCCCGAGACCGCAAATCAGATCTCCCGTGCGTTGGAGATGATGCTTTCACAAGGTGCCAGATTTCCAGAAGCTGAATGCAGAAAGCGAATTCAACGATGGTCCATAAAGTGATCCTTTTAGGAAAGCTCTCTACCGTCATCCCAACCTGCACCGGGATAACGGCAGCGGGCTTATTCAAAGCTTTCCTGGAAGTTTTCGCGTACCGCTGTGTAGTTTTGCAGCATTTTGGCGGGCTCGTGGGGATATTTGAAGAAGCCGTGGAAGTCTCCCATGGGATTGATCAGGATGATCTCTCCGCTGTGGCTCACCTGATAGTCGTCATTTTCGGCCGGCAGATAACTGAAGGACACATTCAGGTGTGAGGCCAGGTTGAAGATGTCGATGTATTCACCGGTGGCGCCAATATAGTCGGCGCCGAAATAACTCATATATTCCCCCAGCTTTTCCGGCGTATCGCGGCGCGGATCGACGCTGACCATCACCACCTGGGTATCGTCCTGGTAGGGCGTGTCAGCAAGCATCTGGTCAAACTGCCGGATGTTGGCCAGGGTCAGCGGGCAGATGTCGGGGCAATAGGTGTAGCCGAAAAATATCAGCGTCCACTGGTCGCGCAGCCTGTCCTTGGTGAAGGGCTGGTGATGCTGGTCGATCAGCGAGAAGTCATCGAAGCGTCTGGGCACGTCATAGACAAACAGACCGTTCTCGCGCAGCTGCTCATTGCTCATGCCGACCGGCGCCAGGATGCGGTTGAAGGTCAGGCCGAGCACCACGGCGATAAAGGCAACGCAGACGATGACGGTCTTGGCAACCTTGCGGTTCATGATGAGACTCTCCTAAAGATAATGATCCACCAGCAGGGCAATGAACAGGGCAATCAGGTAGACAATGGAATAACGAAAGGTGCGCAGCGCCGAGCTGCTGTCATTGCCCAGCAGCAGGACCAGGGCATGGTAAAGAAAGCCGGCCCCCAGCAGCAGCGCCGAGACCAGATACAGCGGGCCACTCATGCCGGTCAGAAAAGGCAGCACACTGACCAGCAGCATGATGATGGTGTACAGCAGGATATGCAGCTTGGTCAGGGCATCGCCATGGGTCAACGGCAGCATGGGAATATCGGTTTTGGCATAGTCCTTCTTGCGGTGCAGGGCCAGGGGCCAGAAGTGCGGGGGCGTCCAGGCGAAAATGATCAGCACCAGCAAAATGCCGCCCGGATCGAGCGTGCCGGTGACCGCAGTCCAGCCCAGCAAGGGCGGCATGGCCCCGGACAGGCCGCCAATGACGATGTTCTGCGGCGTGGCACGCTTCAGATAACCGGTATAAACAATGGCATAGCCGACGAAAGAGGCCAGGGTCAGCCAGGCGCACAGGGGATTGACCAGAAACAGCAGGATGCCCATGCCCAGCAGGCAGATACCCAGGGCAAAGATCAGGGCCTGGCGCGGCGACACTTTGCCCTGGGGCAGCGGCCGTTTGACTGTGCGCTGCATCAGGGCGTCCACCCGATAGTCGATCAGGTGGTTGATCACCGCACCGGCGGCAGCCACCAGCGCAATGCCGAGGTTGCCCCACAGCAGAATATCCAGTGGGACGCCACCGGGGACAGCCAGAAACATGCCCACCAGCGCCGTCAGGATCATCATCATGACCACGCGGGGCTTGCACATGTCGTAGTAGGCGCGCCAGTTGGCCGTTCTGTCTTTGCTTGCTATTTCCATCATTGATCTTCTAGAAGGCATTCGCCGTGGTTTTGCGGAGACGGTAATTCAGGGTCACCAGGCTGAGCAGGAGCAGCGCCGCGCCGGCATTGTGCGCAACGGCAACCCACAGGGGCAGCTTCCAGATGACATTGCTCAGGCCCAGGCAAAGCTGGATCACGAGCAGTACGGCAATGATATTCGCCTGCGTCTTCAGGTGCCTGCCGCCGGCATGCCGGTGCAGCAGGACCAGCAAAAACAGCAGATACAGGGCCACGACGAGGGCGCCGACGCGATGACCGAAATGAATCGCCACTCTGGCCTCGCCCTCCAGCTGCCCGCCCAGATAGTTGGGGCCTATCTCCTGGAAAATATTGAAACCGCTGGCCATATCCATCGGCGGCAGCCAGCGATTGTGACAGGTGGGCAGGTCCGGGCAGGCCAGCGCAGCATAGTTGGAGCTGGTCCAGCCGCCCAATGCAATCTGGGCTGTCACCAGAATCAAGCCAAGCATGGCCAATGGTTTCAGTTTCAGCCAGCGCCGGATCGGGATATTCGGATAGGGCCAGGGTGTGTTGTTCAGCCGCAGCACCAGCAGCCAGAGCAGGCTCAATGTCGCGAAGCCTCCGAGCAGATGGGTGGTGACCACCTGTGGCCACAGCCTCAAGGTCACGGTCCACATGCCAAACAGACCCTGGGCAATGACCAGGATCAGCAACAACACGGGAAGCTTGAAGGGCTGCTCACGGCGGTGACGGTTGCGCCAGGCCGAGATGTTGATCAGGACGATCAGCAGCCCGAGGCCGCCGGCGAAGTAACGGTGTATCACTTCCGGCCAGGCCTTGTCTGCTTCAAAGGGGGCATGCGGGTAAAGCTCCTCGGCCTGGCTGATCTGCGCGGCCGTTTCCGGCACGCCGGCAAAGCCATAGCATCCGGGCCAGTCCGGGCAGCCCAGGCCGGCGTCCTTGAGCCGCGTGTAGGCGCCCAGCACCACCACGCAAACCGCGAAAAACGTAGCAAACAACACCAGGTAGTATGAAGGTTTTCTGCTTTTCATCGGCTCATTGTTTCCGTATCTGACCGCGTGTCACCGCATCTGCCGGGTAATGCAGGGCTGGCCCCGTTCACCCCTCTATTATTCACCCCAGACTGCTTTGGTCCAGCAAGCGGTCCAGATCACGGAGGATGTCCTCCGGGGTATTTTCCGGGGTGAAATATAGCATGACGTTGCCAACCGGATCGACCACGTAAATATAATGTTCTGTCACCGGATCAACATCTGCGGGAAGACTGCCTGCCAGGTTCTTCAGCAAGGTGTCGCGGTCGGCACTGGCCTGGCCAAGTTCCGGAAACTGCTCGGCAAACAGGGTCCGGGTGGCCTCGGTGAGGCTTCTCCGATCCTGCGTGACATTGACATGGTAGCGCGCCACCCGATCGACTTCACGGCCCAGGCGCCGGTGCAGCTGACGCAGAAAATAGAGGCGCTGCGCACAGGCACTGTCACAGTCCGGGCCACCCAGATACACCAGCAGCCAGGGCCGTGGCTGGTATTCCTTTGCTGACACGCCGGCGACGGCATCTTCAAAGGTCTGGAAAATCGGCTCGCCGGCGTCATCGTGCATGGCCAGTGCAGTGATGTCCAGTACCGGAACGATCAGTACTCCCTTGTTGCTGGTAACGGAAATGCCCTGCATTTCCCGCAGGCCATAGAACCAGGTTGCCAGCGTGATGGGCAGCGCGGCGATCAGAAGCAAAAACGTAAGCTTTATCTTGCTGCTATCCATGGTCTCCGGCTCCTCCGTCGCGGCTGCCACTCTGATCGCGCATACCACTGTAAATAAACATCAATACCAATGCCACGGCCATCGCGAACCACTGCACGGCATAGGCCCGGTGCTTTTCCGGAGACGTCGTAATCAGCGGCCAGTTTCTCACCAGCACCCCCGGCATGTTTTCATCGAGCCGCAGGGTATAAGGAAAAACGTCATGCGCGGCGATTTCCTGCGTCATCCGCTCCAGGTCCACGGCCTGCAATACCCTCGGCCAGCCCTTGAAGGCTGTCTCATCTCCCAGCATGAGCGGTTCTCCCGGCGGGACATAAATGCTCGCCGTCAATGTCATCCGGCCCGTAATGGCCGGAATCGGCGGCAACATTTCCCGGGTGGGACCCTGGGCGAGCCAGCCCCGATTGATGAAGGCCGTTTCGCCGCTGTCGTCCAGAAAGGGTGAGATGAGGTCAAACCCGACCTGGCCAGCATGTGTCCTGTTATCCAGCAGGTAGCTGTGCTCATTGTCATAGCTGCCGGAGAGCCTCACGGGCAGATACTGCAGGTCGCCGTTTCCGGAGCCAAGCGCGGCGAGGCTGACCGGCGGTGCTGATTTTCTGCTGTCATAGACAGCTTGCAGAGATAGCTTCTCCTGCTCACGCGCCAGCTGCCAGAAACCGAGCCAGATCAGGCAGGGCAGCAGCAGTGCCGTGAACAAGGTGATTTTCCAGTTTGGTCTGAAATTGGCCAGATACTGAGGTATCATTGCTTTTTCTCTGGTTCCCCGCCTGCACGGGGATGGCGGGCTTTCTGCTTCCCCGCCTATGCGGGAACGACAAGGTGCGCGAGGTGTCCTGTGTTGAAAGTTACCATTGTACTGCTTCTGGTGGCCATCATCTTGAGCCTGGGCAGCGGAGCCTTGTTTTTTTTCAAAGACCAGGGCGAATCAAAGCGCACGCTCTACGCCCTGGGGCTGAGAGTGACGCTGGCGGTCCTGCTGATGGGCCTTGTGACCTATGGCGTGCTCTCAGGACAGTTGCCGCTGTCGGCGCCCTGGCATCATTGAAGACCGCTCAGAATATATAGACGAAGAGAAACAGGCATACCCACACGACATCGACAAAGTGCCAATACCAGGAAGCGGCCTCGAAACCAAAATGGTCTTCCGGCTTGAAGTGGCCCTTGATGGCGCGGCCGAGCATGACCGCCAGCATGAAGGCACCCAGGGTCACGTGAAAGCCGTGAAAGCCGGTCAGCAGGAAAAAGGTGGAGCCATAGATCCCCGAATCCAGGGTCAGGCCCAGTTCTTCATAGGCATGCATGTATTCCTCTGCCTGCAGCACCAGGAACACGACCCCCAGCAATACCGTAAGGGCCAGCCAGGTGATCAGCTGTTTGCGATTGTTGCTTTTCAGGCCCACGTGGGCGATGTGCACCGTGACGCTGGAACTCAGCAGCAAAATGGTATTCCACAAGGGCAAATAGCCCGCCGCCTCAGCCCAGCCGCCCCAGGCCATGGATTCTCTCGGGCCGGTAAACAAGGCATTGTCCGGATTCTGCACCACCGGCCAGACGGCCTGGAACTGATTCCACAGAAGCTCACCCGTCAGACCCTTGTCACCCTCGCCACCGAGCCAGGGCACGACGAAATTCCTGACATAGAACAAGGCACCAAAGAAGGCGGAAAAGAACATCACTTCGGAAAAGATGAACCAGTACATGCCCAACACATAAGAGCGTTTCAACTGCGCGCTGGGCAGACCCTGATGATTTTCGCGGATACTGGTGGCAAACCAGTTGTAGAGTACGCAGGACAGCGTGAAAAACCCGGCAAAGGCCAGCCAGCTCGATGCCGTGGCATCGGCCCCGGCCTTGATGTCATTGAGCACGTTGCCCAGGCCGAACACCATCAGGAACAGACCTGCCGAAGCCCAGATCGGAAACTTCGATTGCTCGGGGACATAGTAATGTTCGTAGGGTTTTTCAATGGCCATTGCAGCTATCCATCCGTTCCGGTAATGATCAATTGGCGCTCAAGGCTCCGACTCCCAATGAGCCGTCAGCCCGCTTAAAATTCGCAGTAATGTCAAACAGTGAATACGACAGTGTCAGTTTCGTTATCTCTTCAGGAATATCCTGATCGATGAAGAAGGTCAGGGGCATGTCCACTTCCACGCCGGCGCCGAGTCTCTGCTGCGTGAAACAAAAGCATTCGGTCTTGTGCAGGTAATCCGCCGCCTGGAACGGGGATACACTGGGCACGGCCTGCGCCACCATGTCCCCGGCACTGGGGTTGCGGGCATAAAAACTGACTTCCGTCAGCTGCCCCGGATGCACCCGCACCTCCTTCACATTGGGTTTGAACACCCAGGACATGCCGGCATTGTTCTGGGCCATGAACTGTACCGTGACCAGACGTTCGGTGTTCACCCGGCTGTCGACGGCACTGTATTCATAGCGCCCTCCGGTCTTGCCATTGAGCCCGGTGATATCACAGAGAACGTCGTACAGGGGCACCAGTGCAAAGCCGAAGCCAAACATGGCCAGCGCCGTTGCCAGCAGCTTCAACACGACCCGGCTGTTTTTCCGGCGGGCACGATGAGACCCGCCTGCCGTGCTCGCGGATGGTGCTTCGGGCTCTGTGATCTGAGGTTCCGCCATCAGTTTCAGCCTGTTTATTTGATCGCCGGTGGTGTGGTGAAGGTGTGGTAGGGTGCCGGTGACGGTATTTCCCACTCCAGACCCTTGGCACCTTCCCAGACCTGGGCTGTCGCCTGCCTGCCGCCGCGAACACATTTGATCACGACGAACAGGAACACTAACTGGGAAATGCCGAACAGGAAACCACCAATGCTGGAGATCATGTTGAAATCCGCAAACTGCAGGGCATAGTCGGGAATGCGGCGTGGCATTCCAGCAAGGCCCAGGAAATGCTGCGGGAAAAACAACACGTTGATGCCTACGAAGGACAGCCAGAAATGCATCTTGCCGAGCGCTTCGTCATACATGTGGCCGGTCCACTTGGGCAACCAGTAGTAGGCGGCCGCCATGATCGAGAACACGGCGCCGGGCACCAGCACATAATGAAAATGCGCCACGACGAAATAGGTGTCATGGTACTGAAAGTCAGCTGGCGCAATCGCCAGCATCAGCCCGGTAAAGCCGCCCATGGTAAACAGCACGACGAAGGCGATGGCGAACAGCATGGGTGTTTCGAAGGTCAGGGAGCCCCGGAACATCGTGGAAACCCAGTTGAAGACCTTTACCCCGGTGGGCACCGCAATCAGCATCGTGGCATACATGAAGAACAGCTCCCCGGCCAGCGGCATGCCCGTCGTGAACATATGGTGGGCCCACACGATAAAGGACAGGAAGGCGATGGACGAGGTGGCATAGACCATGGAGTCATAGCCGAACAGACGCTTGCGGGAGAAGGTCGGAACGATCTCGGAAACCACCCCGAAGGCCGGCAGGATCATGATGTACACTTCCGGGTGCCCGAAGAACCAGAACACATGCTGGAACAGCACCGGGTCACCGCCACCGGCCGCATTGAAGAAGCTGGTGCCAAAGTGAACATCGAACAACATCATCGTCACCACGCCCGCCAGTACCGGCATGACCGCCAACAGCAGATAGGCGGTGATCAGCCAGGTCCATACGAACATGGGCATTTTCATCAGGGTCATGCCCGGTGCCCGCAGATTCAGGATGGTGGCAATGATGTTGATGGAGCCCATGATGGAGGAGGCCCCCATGAGATGCACCGCAAAGATGAAGAAAGTTACCGTGCTCGGCGCATAGGTCGTGGACAGGGGCGCATAGAAAGTCCAGCCGAAATTGGGCGCCCCGGCTTCCATCAGCAGCGTGGATGACAACATCGCAAACGCGAAGGGCAGAATCCAGAAGCTCCAGTTGTTCATTCTCGGCAGCGCCATGTCCGGCGCCCCGATCATCATCGGAATCATCCAGTTGGCCAGTCCCACGAATGCCGGCATGACCGCGCCGAACACCATGACCAGGCCATGCATGGTGGTCATCTGATTGAAGAAATCAGGCGCCACGAACTGCAGGCCGGGCTGAAACAGCTCGGCCCGGATCACCAGGGCAAAAGAGCCACCCAGCAGAAACATGGCAAAACTGAACCACAGATACAGGGTGCCGATATCTTTATGATTGGTGGTGTAGAGCCAACGGGTGAGACCCTTGGCCGGGCCATGCTGGTGATCGTCGTGTCCTGCGCTCATTCAGGGTCTCCGTTATTCTGCTTGTGCTTGAATCTGAAGGATTTCAACCGGCGTGACGAAGTCTCCCGTGTTGTTGCCCCAGGTATTGCGTTCGTAGGTGATGACGGCCGCCAGATCCACCGGATTCAGCTGACTGCCAAAGGCGGCCATCGCCGTACCCGGGCGCCCGTTGAGAACCGCATCGATGTGATCCTCGATCGGTCCGGTGGCAATCGCGCTGCCGGCCAATGGCGGAAAGGCGGGGGGCAGGCCCTGGCCATTGGCCTGATGGCAGGCCATGCAATAGGTGGTGTAGACGGTCTGGCCCTGAGCCACCAGCTGCTCCAGCGACCAGTCCTGATTGGCGAGTTCGGCAACCGCTACCGCCGCCGCCTGCTTGTCGGCATACCAGGCATCGAATTCCGCCTGTTCCACCGCCTTCACGACGATCGGCATGAAGCCATGGTTGCGGCCACACAGCTCGGTACACTGACCGCGATAGGTGCCGGCTTCTTCGGCGATGACCCAGGACTCATTGACGAAGCCTGGTATCGCGTCTTTCTTGACCGCAAACTCGGGTACCCACCAGGAGTGAATGACATCGGCGGAGGTCAGCAGGAAGCGCACCTTGCGGCCGACCGGAATCACCAGCGGTTCGTCCACTTCCAGCAGGTAGTTCTCACCCTTGTCGGCCAGGTTGTCGATCTGTTCCTGGGGCGTGGCCAGAGAGCTGAAAAAGGCAAGCTCTTCGCCCGCATCATCCAGATAACGATACTGCCAACGCCACTGGTATCCGGTAATCATGATGTCCAGCTCCGACTCGGAGGCATCATAGATCTGTGTCAGCACCCGCGTGGAAGGGATGGCCATGCCGATCAGGATGAGCAGCGGAATCAGGGTCCAGAGTATTTCAACCCGGGTGCTCTCATGAAAGGACGCCGCCTTGGCGCCATTGGACTTGCGATACGCGATGAGCGACCACAGCAGCACACCATAGACCACCACACCGATGGCTACACAGATCCAGATAATGGTCATGTGCAGATCATAGGTCTGGCGACTGATGTCGGTCACACCCTGGGGCATGTTCAGCTCCCAGGCCGCCTGCACTTGTGTGCTTGCCAGGCTCAGGACGCCAAGCAGCCAGCCCGGCCATCGTTTCATTTCAGGCAGCATCCGCCATTTCTCCACTTAAAGTTATGTCTATGTTCAATTTTTTCTGCCGTCTCGCCATAACATCCGAGCTCCGCCATTTCACGCGCAATCAAAGCCCTTCAGGGCTCATGCAGACATGTTCCCTCAATCATTCCCCTCAGGGTGATTCAGCTCATCTGTGCGTTTGCGTTGATGGGTCTTGTTATGCGGCGTTTCTCAAGCGAGATAATTCGGCGCGAATTATAGCAGGATGTTCGGAATAAAAACTATTGGATGAATGCACCTTATCCATGATTTATATCAATTACCGTGGATTTCCTGTGCCTGCCTTGAGCGGCGCGCAAAAATACATCAGCGCCATTCCGGGCGTCCCCATCTGCGCTTGTTCCTGACCCGGGGCGCCCGTAGAATGTCACCTTCCGTTCATCAGTTTGCAGCGGGCGCTCATGTCCCCGACTGACAGGCTGTTTTCAACAGTCCGCCATCCCCTTGCAGGCATTGAAGAGATCACTTCCCTATGAGCATTCGCAATTACCTCGAGTTCAGCCCAAAGCTGGATGACCGGGCCTTTGTCGACAAGAGCGCCGTGGTAATCGGCAAGGTCACCTTGGGTGTGGATTCCTCGGTATGGCCCCTGAGCGTCATCCGGGGCGATGTGCATCATATCAGCATCGGGGCCAGAACCAACATCCAGGATGGCTCGGTGCTGCATATCACCTCTGCGGAGTCTTCTGCCCCCGACGGTTTCCCTCTCGTCGTGGGCGACGATGTGACGGTGGGCCATCGGGTCATCCTGCATGGCTGCACCATTGGCGACCGTGTGCTGATTGGCATGGGCGCGATCGTCATGGACGGCGTCACAGTGGAGTCCGATGTGATCGTGGGCGCCGGCAGCGTGGTGTCGCCAGGGAAAACCCTGAGCAGCGGCGGGCTTTATGTAGGCAGTCCGGCCCGCCGGGTGCGCGAACTGTCCTCTCGGGAACGTGAGTTTCTGCTTTACAGCGCCAAGCATTACGTGAAACTCAAGGATCTTCATCTGAGCTCACTGGAAGGCCATTCCTAAACTATATCCAGTGCCGGAATCCAGAACATGGTTTTCACCGGCTGACGGGCCTGGGATGATTCTACTGCTGAGACGCTCTCAGGCTGGCAATGACCGGCGCAGTTTCCGGTCTCGTGCCCCGCCACAGATAGAACGCTTCTGCCGCCTGTTCCACCAGCATGCCCAGGCCATCGAGTGATTGTTCCGCCCCGGCCTGGGTGGCCCAGCGGCAGAATACGGTTTGCTGCTGCGCATACATCAGGTCATAGCACCAGGCATGTGAGCTGAGCAGGCCCTCCGGCAGGGGGGGCAGGTCGCCCTGCAGGCTGGCGGCGGTGGCATTGATGACCCAGTCAAAGACCATTCCCGGCAATGCATCGAAACCGCAGGCTGACAAGCCTTCATAGTCCGAAAACTCCTGCACCAGACAGAGGGCCCTGGCGGGCGTCCTGTTGGCCAGGGTAATACGCTGCGGATGCTCGCTCAGCAGGGGCAGCAGGATGCCCCGGGCGGCACCGCCGGCACCCAGAATCAACAAGCGCTTGTCCGCAATTCTACCCTGGTGATTCGCAATGATATCGCGCACCAGGCCGATGCCATCAGTATTGTGGCCACTGAGCACACCATCCTCGAACAGGAGGGTATTGACGGCGCCCGCCCGTGCAGCCTCCGGGGAGTGCTTGCGGGCCAGCGCCCAGGCCTGCTGCTTGAAGGGCACGGTAATATTCAGGCCCTTGCCGCCCTTGGCAAAAAAATCCTGCACGGCGCGCTCAAAATCTCCGTCAGCGACCGGAATGGCCCGATAGCTCATGGCCTGTCCGGTCTGTGCGGCAAATGCGGCATGAATCTGTGGCGACTTGCTGTGACTGACGGGGTTTCCCATTACGGCATATTGATCCAAGACTTGCTCCTGTTTTTGCTGGATTCCCGCCGGCGCGGGAATGACGGGGGAAGCGCAGGGGTCAAGGCAGCGCCGCCCAGTCTCTTGGTTGCAGATACCGGGAATAGAGCTTTTCTTCTGCCGTGCCGGGCTCGGGGTGCCAGTCATATTCCCACCTGACTTCCGGCGGCAGGGACATCAGAATCGACTCTATTCTGCCGACCCCGGACTGTAGACCGAAAATGGTACCCCGGTCATAGACGAGGTTGAATTCCACATAGCGTCCCCGGCGGTATTTCTGGAAGTTTTTTTCGCGCTCGCCAAAGGGCATGTCCCTGCGCCTCGTCAATATTGGCAGATAGGCATGCAGATAGCTGTCGCCCACCGCCTGCATAAAGGCAAAGGTTTGCTCCAGGCTCCATTCATTGAGGTCATCAAAAAACAAGCCGCCGATGCCCCGTGGCTCGTCCCGGTGCTTCAGATAAAAATACTCATCGCACCAGCCTTTGAAGCGTTCATAGACGCCTGCGCCGAAGGGTTCGCAGGCGGCTTTCGCGGTGTGGTGCCAATGCCGGCAGTCTTCATCAAAGCCATAATAAGGCGTCAGGTCATAACCACCACCGAACCACCATACCGGCTCCTCTCCGGGCTTTTCTGCAATGAAAAAACGAATATTGGCATGGGACGTCGGGGCATAGGGGTTCTGGGGGTGAATAACCAGGGAAACCCCCATGGCCTGAAAAGCCCTGCCGGCGAGTTCGGGCCTCTTTGCGGTCGCGGACGCCGGCAGGGAACCACCGAAGACATGGGAGAAGTTCACTCCTCCCTTTTCAATGACCTCGCCACTGATGACGCGGGTAATGCCGCTGCCGCCATGATCACGATTCCAGCGGTCTTCACGAAATTTTACGCCGGACTCCACACCCTCCAGGCCCGTGCAGATCGTCTGCTGGATGTCCAGCAGATAGTTTTTTATCGCGGCTGTCTCTATTGATTCTGTCACCTTGTCCTGTCCTCATCATCTGTCGCTGGTCTGGTTTTTATTCATGGGAGCCTCCCGAAGAGCCATAACTTTACCTTTAATCCCCGACAAATAGAATTGATCTGCATCATGGCCCCGATTGTCATACTGCCGGCCCGCGCCAGGCAGGCACCTGCCCGAGACTATAGCCCGCCGCCTCACTGTAAATTCTGCCCTTGAGCTCCAGGGTCATGAGCATGGCGCTGAGTTCATTTACCGGCAGCCCGGTCCCGGCCACCAGGCTGTCCAGGGTCCTGGGTTCATAGCCGAGCTGTGCCAGCACCTTTTGTTCGAGGGCCTCGTCACAGGGCAGAGACAAACCCCCGGCAGGGTGTTCTGCCACGGCCGTTTCCTGCGCCGGGGTGGCTGCCGGCGCCATGACCGCGGGCGGGTTGCCGAGTTCCGTCAGGATATCCGCCACGGCTTCCACCAGCGTCGCACCCTGTTTGATCAGGTGATGGCAACCCCTGGCGCAGGGATTATGAATGGATCCGGGAATGGCAAACACCTCGCGCCCCTGTTCAAGCGCAAAGCGGGCCGAGATCAGCGAGCCGCTCTGCAAGGCGGCCTCCACCACCAATACGCCCCGACTGAGTCCGCTGATAATGCGATTGCGTTGCGGAAAATGCCAGGCGTCCGGGCCGGTGCCGAGCGGAAACTCCGATACCAGCGCGCCCCGCTCGACAACCCTTTCCGCCAGGCGCTTATGGCTGCGCGGGTAGATGCGGTCGGCGCCGGTGCCGAGAACCGCCAGTGTCACTGAATTGCCCTCGATGGCACCCATGTGGCCTTCATGATCGATTCCCAGCGCCAGACCACTGCTGATGGCATAACCGGCCCGGGCCAGTCCGGTCGCAAAGGCCCTGGCATTTTTCCGGCCGCTCAGACTGGGAGCCCTGCTCCCCACCAGAGCGATTTGCTCACGGGCCAGGTGTTCATGCTGACCCTTCACATAGAGAATCGGTGGGGGATCCGGGATCTGTTTGAGCAGCGGAGGGTAGGCGGCGCATTCAAGGGTCAGGATATGGCACTGTGCCGTTGCCTGCCAACGAAAATCCCGCGCCAGCTTTTGTCTGAGGGTGGCATTCGGCCCCCGGTCCTGAAAGTCGCGAATGGCCGCCACCAGTTCGGGTTTCACGCCGACCCTGGCCAGCAATGCGGTATCTGCCTGCAGCACGGCGGCGGGTGATCCGAAGAAATGGCACAGGCCATTGAACAGGTGCGCGGGTATCCGTGTGAGGTGAAACAGGGTCAGCCAGGATTCCAGTGTGCCAGCATCCATGCAGGGCATCCTTCCAGGTTGCAGTACTAGTTCAGGGGGTGACTATCCGGTCATCCAGGCGAATCGCGTCATCGGCGCTGAGCACCAGGCCCTGGCTGCTTTGCTCAGAGACACTGTAGATCAGCACCTGCGCAAATTTCTTGCCGGAAAACACGAGCTCCTCCCCGGCTTTTTCATCCCTGACGATCCGGTCCGGTTTCTGGATGGCCAGCAAATGCCCCACCCGAATGTCATCGCGTTCGCCGATATTGAGCAAGACGGTATCCTGCGGCCCGCCGGCACTCCTGCCGGAACCGATCCTGACTATACGGGCCTCCACCGGAAAATTCGGGGCTTCGGGAAAATAGGAGGAATCCATGGTGTTGGTGGCCTTGGGGACGAAGATATCGCCCAGCCGGACCTCCTGTTCGACACCATCCACCCGCAAGGTGCCGAGATCACCATTCAGGTTCAGCACGGTGGCACGTCCTATCAGGGTCGCTTCGATACCGATGCCCGCGCCGGTGACCGGGTCCTCGATCTCTGCTCCCGGCCGCATGATATCGTAAGACGATACCGCGGCCAGCCATTCGCCGCGACCGAAGACCTCCTCGCCAGATGCGGCCAGCAGCCTGCCGGAGCGGGTTTCGAGCAGGCGTGGTGCTACCTGAATCTGCTCCCGGCTGAGCGCCCGGTTGCCGGTAAGGTGGGCATCGATGGCATCCAGGGAAATGGATGGGATGGGACTTCGGAGCACTTCCCGCCGCACCTGTGGCGAGAGTTTGACGGTCTCCAGTGCCGGCGCGGCCGCACGGCGCAGCGTCAGCACGGGCGCGCCTTCCACGTAGCTCAGCTCGACCGTATCTCCCGGATAGATCAGATCCGGATTCTCTATTTGAGGGTTGAGCCGCCACACTTCGGGCCAGCGCCAGGGTTCCTCGAGAAAGCGCCCGGCGATATCCCACAGCGTATCACCCCTGACCACGACATAGGCGCTGGGACTGTCTTCGCGCAGAGTCACCACATCTCCTGCGGCAGCGACCGGCTGCTCGACAAAAAGAAGTGGCATCCCGGCAAACAAGAAAAGGAAGCCCTGCAAAACTTTGATTGATGACGGCATCATTGACAAGCCCTGAGACATATATCCTGCGACATTCAAACCCCGGTTGTGCTCAATACTAGCAACAATCCGGCCCCCATCGACATCCTGCTGCGGCATATTCTAAAAATTTTGCCCTGCCGGTGATGCCTATTTAACAGCAAAAATGAAAAATTTCCTGTTTTTTGCCGTATGATTGGCAATTACCGGGTCTGGGAGTCCGACAGGCTCCCAGGCTTGTGCACTTGCCGCCATAGCGGCTTTCAACGATTTTTATTATTGTTTAGCCATGAGCATTCTGACGATTCTGGAGTTCCCCGACCCCCGCCTGCGTAAAGTGGCCGAACCGGTAAGCCGGATTGATGCCAAACTGCGCAACACGATTGCCGACATGCTGGAGACCATGTACGCAGCGCCGGGCATTGGGCTTGCCGCCACCCAGGTGAATATCCACCGGCGCTTCCTGGTGCTGGATATTTCCGAAACACATGACCAGCCCCAGGTTTTCATCAATCCCGACATCACCGTCATTGACCCGGAACCGCTGGGCTATGAAGAAGGTTGCCTGTCTGTCCCGGGGATTTATGACCTGGTGGAACGGCCGCGCAAAATCCAGGTCACGGCGCTGGATCAGCACGGCAAGGCCTTCGACATGACAGCAGAGGGGTTGCTGGCGGTGTGCATACAACACGAAATCGATCACCTGGATGGCAAGCTCTTCGTGGATTATCTTTCCACACTGAAACGGCAGCGAATCCGGGCCCGGCTTGAAAAAGAACAAAAGCAGCGCGCCTGATGCCATCCCGCCCAGTACAGACATCCGCAGCAGAGCCTGCCCAAGGCCTCTCAAGACCCAGGCCACCCGCCACATCATGACGACCCTTGACTCACTGCGTATCGTTTTTGCCGGCACACCTGTCTTTGCGGCCCGGCATCTGCAAGCGCTGCTGGACCGGCAATGCCGGGTCGTTGCCATCTATACCCAGGCCGATCGTCCTGCCGGACGGGGCCGGAAACTGACGCCCAGTGCGGTCAAGACCCTGGCTCAGGCCCACCAGATCCCCGTTTATCAACCACAGGATCTGCGTGCATCGGATACCCAGGCGGAGCTGAAGGCCTTGCGGCCGGACCTGCTGGTGGTGGTTGCCTATGGTTTGTTGCTGCCCCAGGCCGTGCTCGATATCCCCCGCTTCGGCTGCATCAATGTCCATGCCTCTCTGTTGCCGCGCTGGCGGGGTGCCGCGCCCATTGAACGCGCTCTTCTGGCGGGCGACCGGGAGACCGGCATCACGATCATGCAGATGAGCAAGGGCCTCGACACCGGCCCCATCCTGCTTGCCCTCAAGACGCCGATCACGGCACAGGACAATGCTGAAACCCTGACCCAGCGGCTGGCCGGGCTGGGTTGTCAGGGCCTCATCGAGACCCTCGACCTGTTACTGAACGGGAACCTGCGCCCCCGCGCCCAGGATGAAGCGCTCAGCAGCTATGCCGGCAAGCTGAGCAAGGAAGAGGCCCTGATCGACTGGCAATTGCCGGCCGCCGTCATTCACCGCCAGATTCGTGCTTTTTATCCCCGCTCCCCCGCCTATTCCTATCTTGGCAACGATCGCATCAAAATCATACAGGCGCGCCCCGCTACAGGGATTTCGGCGGCCTCGCCCGGCACGATCATCGAGGCCGGGAAAGAGGGGCTGCTGGTTGCCTGCGCCAATTCATCCCTGTTGCTCGAGACCCTGCAATTACCCGGAAAAACAGCGACCCCCGTCGCCGCCATTCTGAATGCGCATCAGGACAGCTTCCGTCCCGGCACCCGCTTTCAGTCCGGCGCCCACGATTGAACATAGCTTGTCGATAATGATGAAAAAAGAAAGTGACCGCTTACTTGCAGCTCGGATACTGAGTCAGATTCTACAGGGTCGGGGCTCGCTGTCCGGTCTGCTGAATAACTGCCGGACAGAGCACCCGGCAGCAAACGCCGCCCTGCTGCAGGAGCTGTGCTATGGCGTCTGTCGCTGGTATTACCCGCTCGATTTTCTCTGTTCCGCACTTTTGAGCAAGCCCCTGCGGGCGCGCGACAGAGAACTACAGTGCCTGCTTCTGATCGGTCTTTATCAGCTGCTTTACATGCGCGTTCCTGCACATGCGGCGGTCAATGAAACGGTCAAGGCCGTCACCCAGTCCTGGGCCAGGCCCCTGGTCAATGCGGTGCTGCGCAAGGCTCCTGAGAAATACCAGCAATTGCTGCCGGCAATCGCCGCCGATTTTTCCCTCAAATACGCTCATCCCGACTGGTTGATCAACCAGCTGAAAGCGTCCTGGCCCTTACATTATCAGGAAATTCTGGCGGCCAACAATGAACGGGCTCCGATGACACTGCGGGTCAACCCGGCCCATTACAGCCGGGCACAGTACCTGGGCCTGCTTGCGGCTGAAAACATCGCCGCCCACCCGGGCGAACTCTGTGAGAACGCGATCATTCTTGCCCAGCCTCTGCCCGTGGAAAAGCTCCCGGACTTTGCCCGGGGTGCCGTCAGCGTTCAGGACCAGGCCTCGCAATTGGCCCCAGGCCTGTTGCAGCTGGCCCCGGGGCTGCGGGTTCTGGACGCCTGCGCAGCACCCGGCGGCAAGACCTGTGCCATCCTGGAGCAGGAACCCGCGCTGACCCAGCTGGTTGCGCTGGACAATGACCCGCAGCGCCTGCACCGGGTTCAGGAGAATCTGGACCGGACCGGCCTGTCCGCCCAGATTGTCTGCGCCGATGTCAGTGCAACAAGCTCGTGGTGGGACCATCAGCCCTTCGACCGGATTCTGCTGGATGTGCCCTGTTCCGGCACCGGGGTCATCAACCGCCATCCGGATATCAAACTGCTGCGCAAGGCCGGGGATATCGAGGCCCTGGCGCAGAAACAGGCCTGCATCCTCAGGGCTCTGTGGCCACTGCTCAAACCCGGGGGGCTGTTGCTGTATTCAACCTGCTCGGTACTGAAACCCGAAAACAGTCTGCAGATTGAACATTTCATCCAGCAAACCCGGGATGCCAAACCCGTCCTGCCTGAACTCGGCTGGGGTCTCGCCGGCCCGATTGGCAGACAGTTGCTGCCTGCAAGCGGCCGCCACGATGGCTTTTACTATGCTTTGCTGCAAAAATGTTGAACAATTCATTTCATTATCGGCTGGCCTCCCGCCAGTACAGATCCCACAAGGGCGCATGACAACTTAATGAAAATAATTATCCTCGGTGCCAATCAGGTTGGCGCGACACTGGCAGAGAACCTGGCGAAGGAGGCAAATGACATTACCGTGGTGGACGACGATCCTGGCCGCCTGCGGGAACTGAAGGACCGCCTCGACATAGGAACGGTTGTCGGGCAGGCCTCCTACCCGGATGTGCTCAAACATGCCGGGGCCCAGGATGCCGACATGCTGATCGCCGTCACCGACAGCGATGAAGTCAACCTGGTGGCCTGTCAGGTGGCCTATTCCCTGTTCCGAACCCCCAAAAAAATCTGTCGGCTGCGCTCCAACTCCTACGTTGCCTCCAGTGCCAGCAAACTGTTCGGCAGCGATGGCATTCCCATCGATGTCGTCATCAGCCCGGAACAGATCGTTTCCCATTACATAAAAAGTCTGCTCGACATCCCCGGGGCACTGCAGGTCCTGGATTTTGCCGATGGCCTGGTGCAGCTTGTCGCCGTTCGTGCCTTTTATGGTGGCCCTCTGGTCAATCAGGAAATCCGCTTCCTGCGCCAGCACATGCCCTCCGTTGACACCCGGGTGGCCGCCATCTTTCGCCGCAACCGCCCCATCATGCCGGAAGGAAATACCGTGATCGAAGCGGATGATGAGGTGTTCTTCATCGCCGCCCGAAAAGACATTCGCGCCGTCATGAGCGAACTGCGCAAGGTCGACAAGCCCTACAAGCGCATCATGATCGCTGGCGGCGGCAATATTGGCGAACGCCTGGCCGGCGCTGTGGAAAACAAATACCAGACCAAGCTGATCGATATGAGCCATGACCGCTGCCGCCATCTTTCCGAGAGGCTGCAGACGACCACGGTGCTGCACGGTGATGCCTCAGACCAGGATCTGCTGCTGGAGGAAAACATCGAAGACACGGATGTCTTCCTGGCCCTGACCAATAATGACGAGGCCAATATCATGTCTTCCATGCTGGCCAAAAGGCTGGGCGCCGGCAAGGTCATGACCCTGATCACCAATCCCGCCTATGTCGATCTGGTGCAGGGCGGTGATATCGATATCGCCATCTCGCCACAGCTTGCCACCATTGGCAGCCTGCTCGCGCACATCCGCCGGGGAGATGTTGTAAATGTGCACTCACTTCGGCGCGGTGCCGCAGAAGCAATGGAAGCCATTGCCCATGGTGACAAGTCAACGTCCAAGGTTGTGGGGCGCGCCATAGAGGACATCAAGCTTCCCGAAGGCACCACCATTGGTGCCATCGTGCGCAATGGCAGCGATGTGATCATTGCCCATGACAGGACCGTGGTTGAAACCGACGACCATGTCATTCTGTTCCTCGTGGACAAGCGTCGCATCCCCGAGGTCGAGCGTTTGTTTCAGGTCGGGTTTACCTTTTTCTGAATGTCGATGTCACCCGCCCCACGCCCCGGCAAGCGCCGCGCAGGCTATCCGGCGTCGTAAATCTTCGGCAGGCCGGGGGGCTGACGCTTGAAGCGCTTGTATTCCCAGTGATATTGTTCCGGCACCTCACGGACTGCCGCTTCAATGCCCAGATTCAGCGCCATCAGCGACTGATGGAGATCCCTGCTGTAAATCGCCATGGGCATTTCCCGGAAGCAGATCTCGAACCCAGCCCGGGGCTGCGCCACCCTGCGCGCATAGCCCAGCAGAATTCTAGCGCCGGTTTTCATCAACAAGCGGGATACCAACGTCATCGTGAGGGCATCCACGCCGAAAAAGCGAGAAAACTCACCTCCGCTTTCCGGCGGGACCTGATCCGGCAGAATACCGATGATTTCGCCTCTGCGCAGCGCCTCCAGCAGCATGCCGACACCCCGCCGGTCGCTTGCCACCATGTTGGCGCCCGAACGGCTTCTGGCCTGGAACAGCAGGCGCGCCACAGCAGGATCGGAAGGGGGCTGATAGAGCTGGCTGGTCGGCCCGCAACCGCAGGTATTCAAATACAGCCCCATGAGTTCCCAGTTCCCCAGATGCGGCGAAATCACTATGACGCCATGGCCTCCGGCATGGGCGTCCTGCAGCAGGGGCAGGCCATCAACATGCCGTATCTCATTCAATATCCGCACCCCGGGCCACAGCCAGACGGCGCTGGTTTCCGTCATGGTCCGGAAACTTTCCCGGATACTGCGGCGCGCCAGGGATTCCTGCGCGGACTGGGACAGGTCCGGAAAACACAGGGCGATGTTAACACGGGTGGTCGCCACCATCCGGGAAGCACAGAACCAGCCTGCGAAGCCCAGCAGACTGCCCAGCCTGCGCAGTGCTGACAGGGGGAGCAGCGACAGCAGCCGCAACAAGCGAATCAGGATTTGCATTTTCAGCGCTTTGATAACCGGTCTCCCGACACCTGCCGCCGGTCTTTTGCCGACCGGGTCCCGGCTGGATTTCCGGCCACCTGGATGCTCCCGGAGCCGTGTTTCATTATAGTTTCCTCTCGCCATCCACAGCTATTTTCAGCATAATTGGTGCTTTTTATACTTACCCCTGTGGTTCTCCCGGCAAGTACCTGGCCATGGTACCCGATCGAGGGCCAAACGGAGCTTTTTTGAAAAATTCCATTCCCATTGATGTCAGCACTTTCCAGGGCCTGATTCTCGCCTTGCAGCAATTCTGGGCACAGCAGGGCTGTGTCCTGATCCAGCCCATCGATCTGGAGGTGGGTGCCGGCACCTTTCATACCGCCACCTTCCTCAGGGCCATCGGCCCCGAAAGCTGGAACAGCGCCTATGTGCAGCCCTGTCGTCGCCCCACCGACAGCCGCTATGGAGAGAACCCCATGCGTCTGCAACAGTATTATCAGTTCCAGGTCATTCTGAAACCCAGCCCGATGAATATTCAGGACCTCTACCTGAACTCATTGAAATTTCTTGGTATCGATACGGCTATTCACGATATTCGCTTCGTCGAAGACAATTGGGAATCGCCCACCCTGGGTGCCTGGGGCCTGGGCTGGGAGGTCTGGTTGAACGGTATGGAGGTGACCCAGTTTACCTATTTTCAGCAGGTGGGGGGCCTTGAATGCTATCCGGTCAGCGGCGAGATCACCTATGGCATCGAGCGCATCGCCATGTATTTGCAGGGCAAGGACAGCATCTATGACATCGTCTGGGCCAACACGCCCAATGGCGTGGTGAGCTATGGTGATGTGTTCCATCAGAACGAAGTGGAAATGTCCGCCTTCAACTTCGAACATGCCAACGTGAGCCTGTTGCTTCAGAACTTCAACGACTATGAGCAGCAATGTCAGTATCTGATCGCCAGGGCCCTGGTATTGCCAGCCTATGAAATGGTGCTCAAGGCCTCCCATTGCTTCAATCTGCTGGATGCGCGCTCGGCCATTTCGGTGACGGAACGCCAACGCTATATTTTGCGGGTGCGCAGCCTGTCCCGGCTGGTGGCCCAGGCTTATTATGATGCAAGGGCCCGCCTGGGCTTTCCGCTGGCGCCGGAGGCCCTGCGCGAAGAATGTCTGGCACAGCATAAAACACAGGAACAAGCAGCCGGGCAGGAGCGCATGAGTGATGTCTGAACAGGAACTACTGATTGAAATCGGCACCGAAGAATTGCCACCCAAGGCTCTGCTCAAGCTCGCCACCGCCTTTGCCCAGGATCTTGAAAGCCTGTTGGCCAAGGCTTCGCTGGTGCATGCCGGGGTCGAGGTTTTTGCGACACCCAGACGGCTCGCCCTGATCGTCAAGGCCCTGCACGACAGGCAGGCAGACAGCGTCATCGAACGTTTTGGTCCGGCACTCACCGCTGCCTTCGATGCCAGCGGAAAAGCCACCAGGGCCGCCGAAGGCTTTGCCCGCTCCTGCGGTGTGCCGCTTGCCGAGCTGGCGCAGACTGATGACGGGAAGGGCAGCAAGCTCTACTACAAGGCCATAAAGGCGGGTCAGGATACCCAAACCCTGCTTCCCCCCCTGATCAATGAGGCCCTGGCCTCATTGCCCGTACCCCGGCGCATGCGCTGGGGCAGCTCCCGAGTGGAATTTGTCCGCCCCGTACACTGGGTGGTGCTGCTTTATGGTGATGAAGTGATCCCGGCCACCATCCTGGGGGTGCCGGCCGGAAGGCTTACCCATGGTCACCGCTTTCATCATCCGGAGCCCATCACATTGGCCTGTCCGGCTGAATATGCCCGCAAACTGCTGGAACCGGGCAGGGTGATTGCTTCCTTCGCGGCCAGGCAGGAAAAAATCCGGCAGTTGGTGGAACAGGAAGGCCGCAACCGGGGTGCCACGGCCGTGATCGACGAGGCCCTGCTGGAAGAAGTGACGGCCCTGGTGGAATGGCCGGTGGCCCTGACCGGCAATTTTGATCGCTCGTTTCTCGCGGTTCCCAGGGAAGCCCTGATCTCCTCCATGAAGGGCCATCAAAAGTGCTTTTACCTGCTGGATCAGAACCGGCAGATCCTGCCCAACTTCATTACCCTGAGCAATCTCGAGAGCAAGGATCCTCAGCAGGTCATCGCCGGCAATGAAAAGGTCGTCAGGCCCCGGCTGGCAGATGCCGCCTTTTTCTATGAGCAGGACAAGAAACAGACGCTGGCATCGCGCCGGGAAAAACTGAAAACCGTGATCTTCCAGCAGCAACTGGGAACGGTTTACGAAAAATCCGAACGGGTCGCCCGACTTTCCCGCTTCATTGCCGCGGCGCTCGCCATGGACGTGGCCCAGAGTGAGCGGGCCGCCTTGCTGGGCAAATGCGACCTGGTCAGCAGCATGGTCTATGAGTTTGCGGAATTGCAGGGCATCATGGGCTATTACTATGCCCTTAACGATGGCGAAGCCGAGCCCGTGGCACATGCCCTGAACGAGCAGTATCTGCCGCGTTTTGCCGGTGATGTCCTGCCGGCATCGGATATCGGCCTGGTGCTTGCGCTCGCCGAGCGCATCGACACCCTGGTTGGACTTTTCGGTATTGGGCAACCGCCCACCGGGTCCCGGGATCCCTTCGCCCTGCGCCGGGCGGCACTGGGCGTGTTGCGCATCATCATTGAAAAAAGCCTGGATCTGGATCTGGTGGAGGTCATTGCGCACGCGATCGGCGGCTTTGCCGACCTGCCACAGCGCGAAGGCCTGGAAACCGCGGTTCAGGATTTTATTTTTGAACGCCTGCGTACCTGGTATGCGGATCAGGGTATCGACGCCGATGTGTTCCTGGCCGTGGCAGCGGTGCGCCCCGCCAAACCCCTGGAATTTGACCAGCGGGTCAAGGCCGTCAATCATTTCAGGCAGCGACCGGAGGCCCAGGCTCTGGCCGCGGCCAACAAGCGGGTCGCCAATATCCTGGCCCGGCTGGATCAGCAAGCTGTGCCGGTCGTCGACAAGGCCTTGCTCACGGAGGCCGCCGAACAGGACCTGGCCGAAACCCTGGCGCAGCTTGTCATCACACTGGAACCCTTGTTCAGGCGTCGGGAATATACAGCCGTACTGGATTTACTGACCGGCCTGCACAAACCTGTCGACCGGTTTTTTGAAGACGTCATGGTCAACACCGATGATGATGCCGTCCGCCATAATCGCCAGGCGCTCTTGTTGCAGTTGCGCCAGTTGTTTCTGCGCATCGCCGACATCTCGCACTTGCAGACACTCTGAACAATGGCGCCGAAGCTGATCATTCTGGACCGGGATGGCGTCATCAATCAGGACGCCGCTGACTACATCAAAAGCCCTGAAGAATGGCAAGCGATCCCTGGCAGTATTCAGGCGATCAGTCTTTTGTCGCAGGCGGGGTTCATGGTGATGGTCGTCACCAATCAGTCCGGCCTGGGTCGGGGCTATTTCAATGAGGTCGATCTCGCCAACATGCACACACTGATGCATGCCCTGGTGGAAGACGCGGGAGGGCAGATTGCCGGGGTTTTCTATTGCCCTCACCGCCCGGATGAGGGCTGCCACTGCCGCAAGCCAGAGACTGGCCTGTTGAAGCAGATTGAGGCAGAATTTGGTCTGAGCGTCAAAGACGCCTTTTATATTGGCGACAGCGCCAAGGATCTGGATTGCGCCCTTGCCGCCGGTTGCCGACCGGTGCTGGTCAAAACCGGCAAGGGCGCGGAAACCCTCGCCTTGCTTGGCGCTGAGCAGCTGAAAAAAATTCTTGTTTTTGATGACCTGCTGAATGCCACACGGCAGATCCTGGCAGGAGAAAAGGCCGATGGCTAAGCCGACGATCCTCGTTCTGCGCAGCCTGGTTTTTTATCTGGGTTACAGCCTCAGCCTGCTGCTGCATGCCACGCTTTCCCTGCTTGTTGGCCTCTTTCTGCCCATCAGGGCTCGCTTTCGCTTTGTGCTGTTATGGAACCGTTTTGCCATCTGGTGGCTGAAAGTCACGTGTCATGTGAACTACACCATCAGCGGCCTCGAAAATATTCCACCCGGCCCTTTTGTGGTATTGAGCAATCATCAAAGTCCCTGGGAAACCATCATTCTCTATACTCTTTTTATTCCCATTTGCGCCACGCTGAAACGGGAACTGTTGCGCATTCCCTTTTTTGGCTGGGCGATTGCCATCATCAAGCCCATTGCCATCGATCGCAGCAGGGCGACCGCCGCCAGGAGAACCCTGCTCAATCAGGGCAGGCAACGGCTTGCAGAGGGCCTCTCGGTCCTGGTATTTCCGGAAGGGACGCGTGTTGCGGTGGGCAGCCATAAAAAATTCACCGCCAGCGGCGCTGAGCTGGCGATTGCCAACAAGGTGCCCGTGCTGCCCGTCGCTCACAATGCCGGGCTTTACTGGCCTCCTCACCAGCTGGTCAAAAAACCCGGCACGATCCACGTCAGAATTGGCAAGCCACTGGCCAGTGAGGGACGGTCTCCAAGGGAACTGACCGCCCAGGTTGAAGACTGGATCAGAAACGCAGTGTGAATTCAAACCGGCATGATGCCGGCATTCCAGCGTCGGAGGGCCGAAAACCCGGCATCAGATGTCCAGGTTCGCTACCGCCAGGGCATTGGCTTCGATAAACTCTCTGCGCGGTTCGACATGGTCACCCATCAGGGTAGAGAACAACTGATCTGCGCCCATGGCATCGGCTATGGTGACCTGGGACATGCGTCGGAACCCGGGATCCATGGTCGTCTCCCAAAGCTGAGTCGGGTTCATTTCACCCAGGCCTTTATAGCGTTGCAGATAATGTCCCTTCATGCCATCGGCCATCAACCAGTCCAGCGCTTCCTTGAAATTGCTGACGGTCTGGGTTTTTTCGCCCCGCTTGACGTAGGCGCCTTCTTCAAACAAGCCATTCAGCGTTGCACCAAGCCTCAAAATATCCTTATATTCCAATGAGTTAAAGAATTCCACGGTCAGCGTGACCTTGCGTATGATGCCATGGACGGTGGACGTGATCACCGGCAGGCTGACATGCTCTTCCTCATCATCCTTGACGGCAAAGGAATAAATGGCGCCGGACCGGTTTGACTTGGCGACCAGTTTGTTCAACTCATCCACCCAGGCTTCAACCGCGCTTCGGTTTTCGAGGCTTTCCGGGTTCATTTCAGGCAGGTGCACCAGCGCTTCCAGCACATCCATTGGATACTGCCGGGAAATTCTTTTCATGATGCGCTGCACTTTGCGGTATTCGTTGACGATGGCCTCCAGGGCATTATTGCTGATGCCGGGAGCTTCGATATTGACGTGCAAACTGGCGTTCTCAAGAGCATTCTGGGTTTGGTACTGCGCCAGCTCTTCTTCATCCTTGAGATACTGCTCCTGCTTGCCTCTTCTGATTTTATACAAGGGGGGCTGGGCAATGAAAATATGGCCGCGCTCAACCAACTGACGCATCTGTCTGAAGAAAAAAGTCAGCAGCAATGTGCGTATATGAGAGCCATCGACATCCGCGTCCGTCATGATGATGATGCTGTGATAGCGCAGGCTGTCCGGATTGAATTCCTCGGCGCCGATACCGCAGCCCAGAGCCTTGATCAAGGTGCCGATTTCAGCGGAGCTCAGCATCTTGTCAAAGCGCGCCTTTTCAACATTCAGGATTTTTCCCTTCAAGGGCAGAATGGCCTGATTCTTCCGGTTCCGGCCCTGCTTGGCGGAGCCCCCGGCAGAATCGCCCTCCACAATATAAATCTCGGACAACGCAGGATCTTTTTCCTGACAATCCGCCAGTTTTCCCGGCAGGCCGGCGATATCAAGGGCACCCTTGCGGCGTGTCATTTCCCGGGCCTTCCTGGCCGCTTCCCTGGCCCTGGCGGCATCGATCATCTTGTTGACGATGCTTTTGGCTTCCAGTGGATTTTCCAGCAGATAGTCGCTGAAATACTTGCCCATTTCTTGTTCAACGACGGTTTTTACCTCGGATGACACCAGTTTATCCTTGGTTTGCGAGGAGAACTTCGGATCGGGAACCTTGACTGAAATAATGGCCGTGAGGCCTTCTCGGGCATCATCACCGGAGGTGGCAACCTCCTTGCTCTTTTTCCCTTCCATTTCTTTATCGATATAGGACTTCAACACCCGGGTCAGCGCACCCCTGAAGCCCGCAACATGCGTGCCTCCATCCCGCTGGGGGATGTTGTTGGTATACGGGTAGACATTTTCCTGGTAGCCATCATTCCATTGCAGAGCGATCTCAACCCCGGTCCCGTCGACCTCCGAGGAAAAATGAAAAACCTTGTTTATGCCGGTTTTGTTCTGGTTAAGGTAGTTCACGAAGGCCTTCAGGCCGCCGTCATATTTGAAAACTTCCGTTTTATCACTGCGTTCATCTGTGAGCCGGATGGAAACGCCGGCATTCAGGAAGGCCAGCTCCCTGAGTTTTTTTGCCAGAATCTCGTAATGAAATTCGATATTGGTAAAGGTTTTGGGAGAAGGCTTGAAATGGCACAGGGTTCCGGTTTTTTCGGTTTCCCCGACGACTTTCAAGGGCTCTTCCGGAATCCCGTCGTGGTAAATCTGCTCATGAATCCTGCCACCCCGATATATCGTCAGCTTCAAATGCGACGACAAGGCATTGACCACCGATACCCCTACGCCATGCAAACCCCCGGAAACCTTGTAGCTGTTATCATCGAACTTGCCGCCGGCATGCAGCACCGTCATGATGACCTCGGCCGCAGAGACGCCTTCTTCGTGCATTTCAGTGGGAATTCCCCGGCCATTGTCTGACACAGAAACCGTTTCATCACTGTAAATGACAACATTTATCTGGTCACAGTGCCCGGCAAGTGCCTCGTCAATCGAATTGTCTACCAGTTCGAATACCATATGATGAAGTCCGGTTCCATCATCCGTATCCCCAATGTACATGCCCGGTCTTTTGCGGACAGCATCAAGTCCTTTCAAGACCTTGATACTGGAGGAATCATAGGTATTTTTTTCGGTCATATAAGATACTTCCCTTGCTATAAGTTTGCTCACATTCGAGCGGCGTTCTGTTTTGAGCACTAGGAGTCTGTCGGGCTCAGGCTGATTCTACTCGGCTCTGGCATCCTGCTTTGCTCTACCTCCTGCATCCATGCAGTCCTTCGGCAGCGGGATGACGCCTTATTCAGCGCTCCCTTCACTCTCTGGGTCAGGGCTGATTCTACCATGCTTCACGTGAAACACCTTCCTCTGCGCCAGAGCCTGCCAGCAAGCATCCAGCGCAGCCTTGTCGACGCCGGTGATAAAAACCTGTGTCCCCAACTTTTCAAACATACGACACACCGCCCTTCGATTCTTTTCGTCCAGCTCTGCTGGCAAATCGTCGACCAAATATAAACATTCCTTCCCTGTTTCCTGCTGCAACAAATGGCCCTGAGCGATTTTCAGGCTGCTGACCAGCAATTTCTGCTGTCCGCGCGAAAGTATGTCGATCGCCGCCTGCTTTCCTATCCGAATTCTGATATCGGCTCGCTGGGGACCCGCTACCGTATAACCATAACGATAGTCACGCTCCAGGCCCGCCGCCAGTACAGTCATCAAATCCGATCCCGCTTCCCAACCACGATCATATTCCAGGCCAAGCCCCTCGATTGGCAGGATTTCCTGCAGAATTTCATTGAGCACGGGGATCAGCTTCTCGACATAGGCAAGCCTGAACTGATCCAACAACATGCCGTGTCGACTGAATTCATGACTCCACGGTTCGATCTCTTGCCGGGAAGCCTGGTTTCGCAGCAAGCGGTTCCTGTTTTGAAGCGCACGTTGGGCCTGCTTCCAGCAATCCACAAAAAACCGTTCCACGTGAAACACGCCCCAGTCCATAAAGTGCCGCCGGATCTTGGGGCTGCCCTCGAGGATTTTATAGGTCTCCGCATTAAGCAACTGCAGCGGGAGACTGCGCGCCAATTCCGGGATGTTGTCCGGCCGCTGTCCGGAAACTCTGATTTGTTGAGGCCCATGCTGGCTTTTGCTTATGCCCAGCGAGGCGCCATCGTCCAGTTCGCCGTGTATCGTACATTCCCGCTGTCCCGACTGAACCACGGACGCCAGCTGCGTACTGCGAAACGATCGGGCCAATCCCAGCATGTGAATGGCTTCAAGAAGAGTGGTTTTGCCACTGCCGTTTTCTCCGTAAAATACGTTGCAGCCAGGGGAAAACCTTAGCTCAAGCGATGTAATATTACGAAGATTGGTAACATTGAGCTTCAGCAGTGCGGGCATTCGAAGCCTGTCTCACAACCTCATTGGCATGACGACATATACCGCGGCAGTATCTTCTGCTGCCTGAATCAGGGCGCTGCTATTGGGATCAGAAACGGTCATCTGCACCGTTTCGGTGTTGAGCACATTCAAAACATCGATGAGATAGCCAACATTGAAGCTGATTTCCAGAGGGTCTCCCGTATACTCCACCGAGATATTTTCCTCTGCTTCTTCCTGTTCCGGGTTATTTGCCAATATTTTCATTTCACCACTGGACAGCATGATGCGCACACCACGGAACTTCTCGTTTGAGAGAATAGCGGTTCGGGTCAGGGACTGACGCAAATCCTGACGTATTGCCACGATAAGTTTATCTCCACCCTTTGGCAATACCCGGTCATAGTCCGGAAACTTGCCATCGACCAGTTTCGAGGTAAAGGTGACGGTTTCGGTTTTAATCCGGATGTGGTTGCTGCCAATGACGATGCTGACGCTTCTGTCTCCTTCCACAAGCAGGCGAGAAAGCTCGAGAATTCCTTTTCTTGGCACAATCACCTGGGTTTTGGCTGTGACCGGCAGCTCCATTTTTTCTGTATGCATGGCCAGGCGGTGCCCGTCTGTAGCGACCACACGGAGATAGTCGGCGCTCACTTCAAAAAGCAGGCCATTAAGATAATACCGGACATCCTGCTGCGCCATGGCAAAGCTGGTGCTTTCCAGCATGTTCTTCAGGACTTCCTGGGACACGGAAAATTCCTGCGTTCCCGCCGTTTCCTCGACACTGGGGAAATCCGATGATGGTAGTGTTGACAGCGAAAAACGGCTGCGTCCGGAGCGTATCGTTATCTTGCCTTCGCCGCCTTCCTCGAAGCGAAGCATGGCGCCTTCGGGCAACGATTTGCAAATATCCATCAACTTTCTGGCGGGTACGGTGATTTCACCGTCCGTGCCGGACTCAACGGGAACCCGGCCGATCAGCTCCACTTCGAGGTCGGTTCCCGTCAACGACAACAGGCCTTGTTCAAGCACCAGTAACACGTTGGACAGGACTTGCAGCGTTTGCCGCCGCTCAACGACCCCTGTCACAAGCTGCAGGGGTTTTATCAGGGCATCCCGGGAAATTTCGAATTGCATGTGTTTTTCTCTTCTTCAAGTAATCAACAATGACATCCCTCGTGGCTGTCGAACCCAGGATAGGATTGCCGCCCTGCCGCGAAGGCGGGCTTAGCTGGACAATGAGCG
>JAVVEZ010000031.1:0-36989 GCA_032250895.1 Pseudomonadales bacterium
AGTGCGGCGCGGGCGAACACTTCGGCCTCGCCGCCGTCCAGCGTGATGGCCTGCATGGCATCGCGGGATTCCTGCGCACGCTCGAAGCCGTGCAAGACTTCATAAGCTCCCTCGATGACGTGGCCCGCCACGTCGCCCTTGTGAGGTACGCGCACGTCCGCCACGGTGTCGCCGCAGACAAGGCCATTGCTGCACACGAAACGGAACATCCCGGCCAGCATCTGGTAGCTGCTGGTGCCGTCGTGCGAGTTCAGCAGAATGATTTCGTTGGCTTCGCTGCCGTTGATCTGGCTGGCGTGGCGCAACCGGATCATGTGCTTGGTGTAGTTGCGGCGGTCGTCCTGCCGCACGCGGGTCTGGCACACCATGAAGGGTTGGAATCCTTCGCCGCGCAGTTCGGCCAGCACCGTGGCGGTGGGGATGTAGCTGTACCGTTCGGAGCGGCTGCCGTGCGGGGCTTCCGCGAAAATGGACGGGGCTACACGGCGAATCTGGTCATCCGACAAGGGATGTTCCGAGCGCAGCACCGGGGATCGGGATGCGAAACGGGATGCAAGTTGCATGGTCTTTCTCCTGACAAAGGGTTTGCTGTTGAAACCCCACCGGATTCCTAGATTCGGAGCCCGCCTTTCGGCTTTCCGGTGGGGTCGGCGCGGAGACCTGGGCCGGCCTCGTTGCCACCGTCTTTCCTGAGTTCATCGCCCGCGACGGTCAGGAGCGCGCGGACGGGGGCCGTCAAGGAAACAAGCGACGGGTTGGTGCGGCCCGCAGCGCAGCGAGGACACGGCCCGGCGCGCCTTGACGGCACACGGGCGCGGGCTACAGTCGCGGATGAGGTGATGAGCGAGGGAAGACGGCGGTTGTGGCAACGGCCGCAGATGGCGCCGACCCCACGCAAGCGAAGCGCGCAGGCCCGGATCGAGGAGCCGGGCCGTAGGCGTCAGCCGAGCGGAGCGAGGGAACGATGGAAGCCCGCATGGGGCGAGACGCCGAAGGCGGCTCGATGCGCAGCACGACAGCGCGACCGGCCATGTTTCCTGGCCGGGGACGCGCAGACTTCAAGCTGGAACGAACAACAGATGCAGCTCAGGCCCAGATTTGGCGGGCCGGACAGAATCCTAGAGAGGAACTTCAAGTGCCCTGTACCATGAAATCTTGTCTTGCTCCAGCTCGATTCCCATGAAGAAGAAACTATTGATAACCATCGGTGCCGGCGCTTCGCTGGATTTTGGCCTGCCCTCCGTCAGCGCCGTTGATACGTTTTTCGACGACTGCGCAAGCAAGAGTCACCCATTAGCGGACGATCCCATCTCCAACCTGTACCGCTATTGCCGGGACACAATCAATGCGCACTACGCTGGCGCACCGAAGCCTGGGTTGCGCAAATGGGCGAATTTCGAGGAAGTGCTGTACCAGCTCAACCTGTTGATTCCCTACCTGTCTGACCTTGATCGGCTACACGGATCGAATGCGTTGCTCACGGCCAACTCTTTGCCGGAAGTGATGCACTTCGGACGGGATAGGAAAGCTGTCGATCGGGCAGTCTTGGGAAATCTGACCAGTACGTTGATGAGCGAACTGGTCAATCACTTCATCGACGCTTGCGCTGCCGCGAGCACAGCGAAGGCAGCAGAGATCGTCGAACTCGGGCAGTTTCTGGCTGCACTACAAGACGAGTTCGAGATCGGCATCATCACGCTGAACTACGACAACCTTTTTACCCAAGCGTTGTCGGGGCTTCATACCGGCTTCGACGCCGCAGGCAAGTTCGATCCGATGTCCGTCCTGGCCCGGACGGACTGGAATTTCATCTACCACTTGCATGGTTCGGTGCATTTCGCGATGACTGGCGTTGCGCACGATATGCACGGCATCACCTGGGTGACTACGCCGTCGAAGGGTCATACGGTCCATGCGACCGGTCGAAACAGTCAGGATTCAATGGAAGGGACGACCTATCCGATGTCTCCCATCGTGGCTGGGTATGGCAAGACGCAACAGATTCTTCGGCAGCCGTTCCGCACGTACTTTGCGCAGGTCAACCGCCTAGTACATGAAGCCGATAGTCTGCTCTTCCTCGGGTACGGCTTCGGCGATTTACATCTGAACGCGGCATTCTCTGAGGCACGTAACAGGCATCGCCCAATCGTTCTGGTCGATTGGGCCGACGATAATCAAGACCCGCTTCCGTTCCGACACGATGCTTGGTCCTACAACCTGTTCAAGACCTTGCCTGGCGATGCGCACAACATGAGTTCAGCCGGTCACTCAACACCTGTTTACCTTGGTGATCTGCGTGCTGCGCGTGACCTGGAAGTCTCTAACAACCCGACGTATCCGTTAGCTGTTTGGTACAACGGCATGCTCGAAGCCTGCCGGCATCCGCAGAAAATCCGGAAGCATCTTCAATAACCGCTGCTGACAGTCGTCTTGATAGTCCGCAGGGTTTGCCTTGGAGGCACCGACACCGGGCGCAGCAGAAAAAAAGTGCGCCGCCCCGCAGGACGACGCACCGGATGCTTGCACCGCGCGATCAGTTCGTCGCCGGCGACACCAACGACTGCAACTGCTCGATGACGCCAGGCTCAACGAACACGCACGGCTGGTTGGCCGCGATCGGCACGTTGAACACCTCGGCGAACACGTCGCGTTTCAGGTGGGCCAGCCGGCCCGTCCGGTAAGCCTGTTCCGGCTTCAAGCGACCACCCCCGGCCGGCGAGCCGCTGCGCTGTGGGTCGCATTCCACCAGCGCGACAAAGCCGTCGTCGGACAACTTCTGGTGTTCAGGACACAGGCCCCAGCCTGTCGCCGTATGGCGCTCCATGCTCGCGCGCAGGCGCTTGTCGAGCAGGATGCTGCCAGTGTCGAAGGCGACACCGCAGATAAGGCAGACGTGTTGTTCCAGCGAAACGTGCGATTTCTCGTTCATGATCTTTCTCCGGTTACGCGGGCGGAATTGCCCGGAACCGGCGCCAGCACGGCGCAGCGCAAGCAGTCAGGGGTCGCAGACGGCCACGGGCCGCAAGCGCCGTCGGCGCGCAGCCCTTGACGGCGAGAACGCCGTGATACGGTGAAGGGGACAGCAAGACCGCCCATCCACCTCCATCGAAGGCACGGACAGGCAAGCGCAGCGCGCAGGCCCGCAGGGCCGGAGAGTTCGACCCAGGGCGCTGCAAAAAAAGGGGGCCGAAGCCCCCCGCGATCACAACAGCCCCCGTTCGGCGAAGGACGCTGTGGACTCGCCACCGACAACGATGTGATCCAGTGCGCGCACGTCCACCAGCGCCAGCGCCTCCTTGAGCCGCTGGGTGATCTGTCTGTCGGCCTGACTCGGCTCAGGGTTCCCGCTTGGATGGTTGTGCGAGAAAATCACAGCCGCCGCATTGAGCCGCAACGCCGTCTTCACGACTTCGCGCGGGTACACCGCCGCCGAGTCGATGGTGCCGCGGAACAGCTCGGCGTACTCGATCAGCCGATGCTGGCTGTCGAGGAACAGCGCCGCGAAGACTTCGTACTCGAAGCCGGCCAGCTTGGTGCGCAGGTAGTCCTTGACCAGCGTCGGCGACGTGAACAGCGCACCGCGCGGGATCTTCTGGTCGATGACCTGGCGGGCCGCCTCCAGGATCTGATCGGCGGTGGCCAGCGTGTAGTGCCCCTGGCTGTCACGCACCAGCAGCGAAGAATCGAGAGAAAGAGAAAGTTGCGACATGATCGTGCTCCGGTTGCTCGGGCGGAATTGCCCGGAACCGGCGCCAGCACGGCGCAGCGCAAGCCGTCACAGGGTCATGACGGCCACGGCCGCAAGCGTGCGAGCACGCGCAGCCCTTGACGGTGAGAACGCCGTGGTACGGTGAAGGGAACAGCAAGACCGCCCACCCCACCTCCAACGAAGGCACGGATGGGCAAGCGGAGCGCGCAGGCCCTCAAGGGCCGGAGGCGTCAGGGGTCAAAGCCGAATGGCCGCGATTCGGTACGAAGCGCGGGGCGCAGCCCGCGAGCCCGACGGCGGCACGCCGGGATGCAGGCAGCTCGTGACAAAAAGTAATGACGCAAGAGCGCATATGGGCCACAATGTGGCTACATCTATTTGGAGCACATAGCAATGGCAAGTACCGATGTCGTTCGTGCCCGGATTGACGGGCATATCAAAGAAGAAGCGACCAACGTCTTGGCCGAAATGGGGCTGTCCGTTTCGGATGCCATCCGGATGCTGTTAACTCGCATCGCGGTGGACAAAGCACTGCCATTTGACGTCAACCGTGTGCTTCCCCATTCGATTCGGAAGACACCATGAGGTCGCGCCTGAAGACACTCAACCAGTCACGGCCCTGAACCGCATGGATCGCGTACAACAGCTCAGCTACGAAAAAGATTTCCGCATCATATTCCTTGAAGCCAAGGGAGACGGATTTCAGCGTCTATTCGAAAAACTGATGGGTAAAGCCCATCCGAACGATTTCATGGCTTGCCGCCCTTGGGGCAATGTCGGTGACCGGAAAAATGACGGATACCTGCCTTCGACCCGAACGCTGTTTCAAAGCTACGCCCCCAATGATTTGAGTGCCACCGAAGCCATCAAGAAGATCAATGAGGACTTTGAGGGCGCAAAGGCGCATTGGGAGAAGTATTTTGGCGAGTGGACCTTTGTCCATAACGCACCCGATGGGCGCTTAGGCCCCCACATCATCGAAGCGCTGGCCAAACTCGCGCAAGAAAACCCAAAAATCAAGATTGGCCACTGCGGCTGGGAAGAGATGCTGGCGAAGTTTCGCCAGCTCAGTTTGCAGGATCTCGAATCCTGGTTCGGTCCCTCGTTGACCATGGAAGCAAACGTCAATCTGGGTTACAGCGATTTAGTGGCAGTGCTCACGCACATCAGCGTCGCTCCCGCACCGACAACGAGCGAAGTAAAAGACGTGTCGCGCGGGAAAATCGAAGCAAACCTTCTATCTCAAGTCGTGGCCGATTTTCTGAAGATCGGCATGCAGAAGTCGCCGTTGGTCATGCAGTTCTTCGACAACTGGAAGAATCCCGTGTATGGCGAGCAGATTGCCTCGGCATTCAAGAGCCAATACGTGGCCCTGAGAAATGCAACACCCTCCCTCCATCCCGACGAAATCTTTGGACAACTTGAATCCTGGGCGGGGGGTGTCGTGAACACAACACCAACCCACCGTGCGGCGGTGCTGGCGGTCATGGCCTATCTGTTCGACAAGTGCGAGATATTCGAAGATGCCCAAGCAGTGAGGGCAACATGATTCTGCCGTCTAAGCATCTTGCACAAGATCGTGCCCTGCTCACCGTGGGCGGTCATGTATTGACGTATCTCGCTCGCCCTAAAACGATCTCCGCGCTGTGGGAGGAATTGAACCGACAAGATCAAGGAGTCGGTTCCACCCGTCCTCGACGAATCACATACGACTGGTTCTTGCTCGCGCTTGATCTGCTATTCGCCCTTGGAACCATAGAACTCGAAAATGGCCTTGTGGCACGGAGGACAGCTTGATCCATCATATTTTCAGCACGCTGCCCAGCTTCAAGAATCTGGGAGACTTGAAGCCGGGCCTAAACGTGCTGCTGGCCCAAAAAACCGAAGGCGCAACTAGCAAGCAAACGCGAAATCGTGCGGGTAAAACCAGCTTCACCGAAGTTGTACATTTCCTGACCGGCTCGGAAGCCGGTCCTGATTCCATCTTCCGTACGCCCGAGTTGGCCGAATACACCTTCGGCATGGACTTCGACCTGAAGGATACGCGTACCGTCGTCGAGCGCAGTGGCAGCGCCAAAGCCAAGATCTACGTAACGGCACCGCCAGCGGCCAAACGAAAAATCTCAGCAACCGATTGGGTTTCGTTTCTCGGCGAGGAAATGTTCGGCTTGAGCAGCCTCGAAGCCGCAGGTAGCAAGCCTCCATCGTTCCGGTCACTGTTCGCCTATTTCGTGCGCCGGCAGGTGAGCGGCGCATTCACAACGCCTGAGAAGCAAGCCACCATGCAGGGGACGGGTGACATGCAAATGGCACTGATGTTCCTTCTTGGGCTGGACTGGCAGATCGCGCGTGACTGGCAGGCAGTTCGTGATCGCGAAAAGACCTTGGACGAACTGAAGAAGGCCGCCGGGACAGGTGCGTTCGGTTCAATCATTGGCAAGGCCGCTGACCTGCGCACGCAGTTGACGCTGCAGGAGGCGCGCCTCAAGAAACTCTACACAGAAATCGAAACCTTCCAGGTGTTGCCCGAATACCGGGAACTGGAAGTCGAAAGCGCCAAGCTGACACGGCAGCTCAACGAGTTGGCCAATGCCAATACCATTGACTTTGCGGCCATCCGCGACTTGGAGGGTGCGCTGGCCTCCGAGATTCCGCCCGACTTGGAAGACCTACAAGCGGTTTATCAAGAGGCAGGCATTGCGCTTCCTGGCCTTGTGAAGCGCCGTTATGAGGATGTGAAGAGCTTCCATCAATCAGTAGTGCGTAATCGCAAGGACTATTTGTCCAGCGAACTCGAAGCGGCAAAACTGCGCATCGAGCTACGCGACAGCAAAAAAGCGCAACTCGACCAGCGACGCGCCGAAATCATGGGCATTCTCAGGAGCCATGGCGCACTGGACCAGTTTCTCAAGCTGCAGGGAGAACTTGGCCGTTTGGAATCTGAAGTGGAATCCCTACGGCAGCGTTTCGAAGCCGCCGAACAACTCGAAGGCACAAAAAACGAATTGGAGATTGAGCGCAACCGACTCACGATCCGGCTGCGACGCGACTTTTCCGAACAGAATGAGCGACTCGCCGAGGCCATCGTTGCCTTCGAAGAAACATCGCAGCGACTCTACGAGTCGGCCGGCAGCATGACCGTTGACGAAACGTCCAACGGTCCGATGTTCAAGTTTCCGATGCAAGGTCAGCGCAGCAAAGGCATCAAGAACATGCAGATTTTCTGCTTCGACATGATGCTGATGCGCTTGTGCGCCAAGCGTCAGATCGGACCGCGTTTCCTTATTCATGACAGCCACCTGTTTGACGGCGTCGACGGTCGGCAAGTTATCAGTGCCTTGCGCCTTGGTTCAGAGATTTCACAGGAACTTGGTTTTCAGTACATCGTGACCATGAACGAAGACGATGCCTTCAAAGAAACCATGGAGGGTTTCGATCTCAATGACCATGTGCTTCCAACACGCCTGACCGATGCCACCGAAGACGGCGGGTTGTTTGGTATTCGGTTCGGCTGAGCAGGGTTCCCATGAAGGCCTAAGAGTGCTCGAAGAGCCGCGTAAAAAATATATCCGAGCCTATTGAGCCGGTAAGGGGAGACATCATGCACTTGGGCAGTCTGACAATCTCGCGTTTCCGGTCTTGCGACAATGTGACCGTCAGCCTTCGCCCCGATCTGACCGTCTTGGTCGGTGAGAACAATGGCGGCAAGTCCAACGTAGTAGACGCGATCCGGTTGCTCACCTTGCCGTTGAGTGGACGCCGGGAGCGGTATCCGGAGGATGAAGACGTACGGCGCCACGCGACCGTCTCGAACTTCCAGATCGAAGGCGTTTTCCGAGAACTCGGCGACACACTGAAAGGACTGCTGATCTCGGCGGTCCCTGATCCCTCCAAGAACGAAGCCGTCTTCGGCTATCGGTACGAGTCGCGGTCCGAACGCGCGCCGCGTGGCAAGACCACTGTCTGGGCCGGACGCTTCGACACCAACGAGCCGGAGGCCGGCTCCACTGACCTGATCCGGCATGTCTACCTGCCACCCTTGCGCGATGCGCATCAGGCGCTGGGCACGGGTAGCGGCACACGGGTTATGGCGCTGCTGCGCCACTTCCTGCCCAAGGATCAAGAACAAGATTTCCTTGCTGGTGTCAGGCGTGCAGACGCCAGACCAGACACCTTGACGACGATGAACACGGAGATCGGTAACGCTCTGGGAATGCTGACCAATGGGGTCCGCCCGCAAACGGCAGCCTTGGACTTCGGTGCCGAAACCCTGCTCGATGTCGCCCGTGACTTGAGATTCCGTATGGCCGATTCCGGCCTCTTGCCCGAAGACATCAGGGCCTCTGGTCTGGGCTACTCCAATCTTCTTTACATGGCCACGGTGGTCGTCGAACTGGCGAAGGCCAAGGACGCCGACCTCACGATCTTTCTTGTCGAAGAACCGGAAGCACATCTGCACCCGCAGTTGCAGGTGTTGGTGCTCGAATTCCTGCTGGACCAAGCGCGCCAATCGGCTGATCGTGCCATTGAGGCCGGAAAACCTGAAGGCCGAATCCAAATTGTCGCGACGACCCATTCGCCGAACCTAACTGCGTGGGTCTCTCCGATGCATCTGGTAGTCATGCGTTCGCGTCGCCGCGATCAGAACGGGGTGGCAGTCTCGGAATCGATCAGCGTACCCATTGCCGAACTTGGACTCAAACCGAAGACCCTAGATAAGATCAGCCGCTATCTGGACGTGACTCGCTCCGCGCTGCTGTTCGGCAATAGGGCCATCCTGGTGGAAGGAATTGCTGAGGCGCTGCTATTGCCCGTGTTGGCACAAAGGCTTGTTCTCGCCGGCGATGCAGATGGATGGCTCCGATTTAAGGGAACGGTCATTGTGCCGATCGAGGGCGTGGACTTCCGTCCCTACGTCGAGGTGCTGCTACGACCGCATGGCGGTGCGCGTATCGCTGACCGATTGATCGTTATCACCGACGCTGACCCAACGGTGTTGGGGAATCGGAAAATCGATCTGGAAAACCTCGCTGCGACGCATGGTGCGCCGCAGGCTTTGACGGTATTGACGAATCAGCACACGCTGGAGCACGAGATTTTCGACGCTGGCAACGAGGCCTTTCTAAAGAGTGTTTTTCTTCGTCTGCATCGCAACTCGCGTCGCGATTGGACGGCCCGGATCGAGGGTGTCGCAGTGCAGGATCGTCCCGACGCATTTCTCAAGCTGATCGAGGCGAAGAAAACTCGCAAGGGCGACCTGGCCCAAGCCATAGCTTCACGTGTTGCGGCGGGCGACCCGTTTGTCGTTCCCCCTTATCTCGCCGACGCGATTCGTGGTGCTGCGCAAGCATGACCGGTATTAACGGTCTGACGGCAGAGCAGGAAGCTTTTGCTACGCACGTCGGCGGTGCCTTCGTGCATGCTTGCCCGGGTGCCGGAAAGACCCGCACGATCATTGCTCGTCTGACCAAGATCGCAGCCACATTGCCCCCGCGTCGCGGACTGGCGGTACTCTCGTTCACAAACTCTGCGGTCGATGAGTTTCGGGACCGCTGCCGGACTGCAGGGCTCACCCCACTCTTGAAGCATCCTAGTTTCATGGGCACGCTCGATGCTTTCGTCCGACATTTCGTGGTGCTGCCTGGCTGTGCGGCTACAAGCACGACGCGACCGATCATCCTCGACAGTTGGGATACTCTCGGCATAGAGATTCGGTTGTCGGGACAATTCGCCTTCCGAGGTGATCCGGTGAGTCTGGATCTGTTCGACCCGGATACCAACGTCATTGATCCGGGGAGGATCGGGCACGCCGGATTACAAAACCATGTGCGCCAGCATCAAGCCCGATATCAGCAAGCGGCGGCACACCGGCGACGTGGCTTGCTGCAGGCTGGCTACCTTAGCGCCGGCGATGCTCGCGTTCAGACGCTGCGACTGATTCGTGATCCTGTGAATGGCGAGGCGCTTGGCCGCGCACTAGCGGCACGTTTCCACGAAGTCATGGTGGACGAAGGCCAGGATTGCAATCCGCTTGATCTGCAGATCCTCTCATGGCTCAGAACACACGGCATTCATGTCACCTTCGTCTGCGACCCGGATCAGGCAATCTACGAATTCCGCAACGGCAATCCTGCGGGTGTTCAGGAATTTAAGGAGACATACCCCGTTGAGTCTCATCAAGGATTAACGGGAAATTTCCGCAGCAGCCCCGCAGTCTGCCGGTTAGCCGCCACGCTCAGAAGCGCTGACCAAGTGGATCAGTCTGTCGGCGACACCGCGAATGTTGCGCATCCGATTTTTCTTCTGACATACGGCGGCCGAGTGCCGAGTGCAACGATCGGTCGAGCCTTCTTGGATCGGATTTCTGAGCTTGGCTTGGATTCAACTGATGCGATTCTTTTGGCGCATTCGGGCAAGGTCGCGCAGCGTGCCGCCGGCGTAGTTCCCAGTGATTCAAACGGAAGTTCGCGGATCGAGTCACTGGCTCGCAAAATGGCGGAATTCTGGTCACCTGCCGCAACAGCGCGGTCGAGGGAGGCTGTAGTTCTGGCAGTGGAGATGTTACTGCTGGACCTCATGGGACTGCGCCAGCCAAACGAGCATTTGTTACGCACCGTCGAGCGCGTTGGCATGGATCGGCGAGCACATCGAAGACGTGCGCTGAGTTTCCTCATGAGTCTTCCTATTGCCTGCGGGAATGCCGATGCTGATCGGCTCGCTTGGATAGCTCGTGTACACGCGGAGACGGAACGGCTGAACCTGCCGCTGCCAGCCGGTGTGACCGTGCGTAATTTCTTTCGGCGGCCAACCAATGTGCAATGGTCGAACCACCTTCAAATACCGGTCGATCTCGGCCTGAAATGCGCCAAGATTCACGAAGCGAAGGGCCGTGAGTACGGCGCCGTGTGCGTCGTAGTTCCGCCCAATCGCGCCCCTGAAAACAGGGGGGAAGCCCTGTTTACATCGTGGGAAGCCCGCACCGATGCTGAGGCCAAGCGCGTGCTCTACGTTGGTTTGACGCGCGCCCAGCATCTGGGGGCGCTTGCTGTGCCAGTTGCCTTCGCCGATCGTTGCGTTGCCGTGTTGGCCGTTGGTCAAGTGCCCCACACGAGAAGGGACCTATAAAGCCCGTCAGATTGCCATGTCGATCATCAATCTGCCCCACTCTTGCCTCAGCCACTGCTGAGTGTTTCGTACACATTGACCATGATCGACTTGGTGCCTTGGATCAACGCTTCTCTTTGCCGCGGTCGCGCTGTTCAATTTGTAGCCGAGCACGGGCGGCCGCTTGCTGCAACCGCTCGGCCAGCAACTCCCGTGGCGGCAAGGTTGTCAAATACTCGGCAACATGGATGCTGGATTTGTCCAGTTCCAGCAGTTCGATCTGCTCGGACTTTTTGCCAGTGCAGAGGATGATGCCCAACGGCGAGGCTTCCTCCGGCTCCCGCTCGAACTTGTCGAGCCAGCGCAAGTAAAGCTCCATTTGTCCCTTGTAGGCGGCCTTGAACTCGCCGACCTTCAATTCGACGGCAACCAGCCGCCGCAGTCTGCGGTTGTAGAACAGAAGATCCAGGTAGAAATCGTCACCGTCCAACTGAATGCGTTTTTGGCGGGCCACGAAGGTGAAACCGACGCCCAGCTCCAGCAGGAAGGATTCCATTTCACGGATGATTGCGGCCTCAAGGTCGCTTTCCTGCCAGGTGTCGCGCAGGCCGAGAAAATCAAGGATGTACGGATCGCGCATGACCAGGGCGGGCGACATGCGCTGCGCATCGCGCATGGTCGCCAATTCCTGCGCGATCGTCTCGTCCGGCTTTTGGGACAGCGCCGTGCGCTCGTACAGCATCGAGTCGATGCGCTCGCGCAGCGTCCGCACGCTCCAGCGTTCGGCGCCCGCCATCTGCGCGTAGTAGTCGCGCTGCATCGGCTCCCTGAGCGCCAGCAGCAGGACGAAATGCGACCAGCTCAATTGTCGCGACACTGTCGCGACAATTCGCTCGTCCGGGAAAGTGACGGCGAACTTCACCATCCGGCGCAGGTTCTTCTCCCCGAAACCCCGCCCGTAGTCGCGGGCAAGCTGCTCGGCCAGGGTCGGCAGGATTTCCTCGCCGTACCCAGCCCGCTGCCCGGCCAGCACCTCCGTATGGATGCGCTGGCCGATGCGCCAGAACAGCAAGGTCAGCTCGGCATTGACCGCCAAGGCGGCGCGCTGACGCGACGCCTCGATCAGTGCCCGAATATCGCCCAGCAGCGCCGCCGGCGCTGCTGACGAAGGAACGGATGACTTGCGCCTGTTCATGCTACGGCCTCCTGGGGCTGCCGCGTGCCAGTGATGGCCTGGCGCCGACTTGTCACCAGTTCGGCCGCGTCGCGCACCGGCTTATCCTCGGTGTGAACGTAGTGCATGAACATCGCCACGGTCTTGTGGCCCGTCAGCTTCATCCCCACCTTGGTCGGTACGCCAGAATTGGCAATGTCGGTCGTCGAGCGATGGCGGATGCCGTGCGTGCCGACGTGCGGCACGCCAGCGGCCTTGAGCGCGCGCTTCCAACCGCCATAGTGCTCGCCATAGGTCAGGTGCTTGGTTGGGTCGTTGGGCGACGGCAGGACGTAAGGGCAACCTTCCAGGCGCGACGCCGTGGAAAGCAACCGATAGGCTTCCTCGCTCATGGGCTTGGAAATGCCGCCCGTCTTGCTGTCGGGCCACACCACGCGCCGGTTCTCGAAATCGAGCCATTTCCATTCGAGCGGGCAGATTTCGGAGCGTCGGGCAGCGAACTCGAATTGCAGGCGGATCGCCAGCGGGATGACGTAGTTCTCCAGCCCCTCCGCCTCCAACTTCTCCAGGTGGCGGAAGATCAGCACCAGCTCATCGTCCACGATGAGCCGGGTTTCCTTGCCGGGCGGGTACATCGGGACGTGACGGCAAGGATTGGTGCCATCCGGCCGCAGGCCCCACACTTCGGCCATGTTGAACATCTTGCGCAGCACGCCGAAGCTGCGGTTGGCCTCGGCGGGCTTGTAGGCCAGTTTCTTCATCAGCGCCGCGATGTCCGGGCGCTTCACGTCCTGCACCTTCATCCGGCCCAGGATGGGGATGATGTTGCGGTTGATGACACCCCAGTAGCCGCGCTGGGTCGTGGGCTTGTTGCGCTGCTTGGAGTAGTCCTCCATGAAGGTGCGGCAATACTCCTTCATGGTCGGCGCCTTGCGCGCGGCGGTCTTGGCCGCGCCGGGGTCGCCGCCCCGGCGCACTTCGGCCAGCCAGTCCTGCGCCATGACGCGGGCCTGCTCGACGGTCAGTTCTCCGAACAGGCCCAGGGCGGGCTTGCGGCGCTGGCCGGCGTTCGTGCGGTACTGGAGCATGAACACCTTGCGGCCGGCGGGAGTAATCTTGCACAGGAAGCCGGGCACCACGGTGTCCCGTAGTTCGACGGCCTGCGCATGGGGTCGCGCCGCATCGACGGCGCTCTTGGTGAGTTTGATCTTAGCCATGCTGACTCCTTCGACACCCCGTTTCCAGGTGCCACGTGGGAGTCACGCGGGCGGAAGCCGGGTCAAGTTGCTGAAAGCACCGGCATAGGATGGACTCACGTAAGTCTTTGATAAACCTGCCACAGCGGGCCAGGTCGTAGTCCAGCGAAGTTCGGTGCTGGAGTCAGCTTGAAACAAAAAAACTGTCACAAAACAGAAAACCGCCACGCAGCAGATAATCGCGCAGCCTGGCAACCTGCTCATCGCTCAGATCCCAGTACCCGGCAAGACCCACCATCAAAAAGGGCCAGTAATAGACATCGTCACCATCATCGAGATTGACCGGCTGTTCCACGGAGCGCACGTCGATGGTGGTGAAACGGCGCAGCAGGGCCAGAAAGGTCCTGTCACCCTTGGGATAGTCCACGGCCCAGCTGGTCCCCCCATTCAGCCAGCCACCCCGGCCCCGGCGCCCCATCCGCACCCCGGAGGGATACATCAGGCGGCCACTGACAAACTCGCCGGGCACATCATAGTCCTGCGGCAGCACGACATCGGCTTCGTATTCAAAACTGTCGTAAACCCGGAAGTCGCGCTGGGCAAAAACCGCCGAAGACAGGCCTGCCTGCAACAGCAACAGACCCAGCAGGCAGCGCCGGCCGCAGCCCCCGCCAGCTGTTTTGCGGAAGAATTCTTTCATCGAGCAGCCTCCATTGGCATGTCCTGTACAGATGCTGTTCAGCCGGTCAGAGCCCTGCCCAGCAACGGCAGACTTTGATCCATCCTGTAATCGATGCCGGAATGATTGTCTTTGAACTCAGTATAACTGTGGGCGACCCCCTGCTGTTCCAGCAAGCGGTGCAGCCGCCTTGCTCCGTATAGCAGATTGTATTGGTCCTCGGTGCCGCAGTCGATGTACAGCGCCTTCAGGCCCTTGAGACCGGCGGCTTTTTCCGCCGCGATCCGGATCGGATCCCAGCGCATGAAATTATGCCAGCGCTCCGGGATGATTTCGCAGGTGTGCAGATCGACCGGCAGGCGAATACCCAGCCAGGACCCGGGATCAGGATCGAAACTCGCACACATGGCGAGGGTCAGCAGGGTGTGGAGATCGTCACTTCCTTGCTTGGGTTTTTCGAAGAAGTCCGTGAGCCAGTCCTCGATATTCATATTGTGGCTGGCGAGAGCCCTCAGGACCGAGGGGAACGCGGGCAGGTAGACCAGTTCAAAACCCATGTCACCCGAATGACAGGCTGCCGCGGCCCAGAAATCCGGATACAACAGCGCATGGGTGATGGCCCCGTAGCCGCCGGAACTCTTGCCAAAGATGCCACGGCGACCACTGCCACCGCAATGAAAGAGACCTTCCACATAGGGCACCAGCTCTGCCAGCAGAAAATCGGCCCAGGGTCCGATGGCGCTGCTGTTGATGTACTGGTTGCCACCCAGCCGGGTGAAACAGTCAGGCAGTGCGACCACCACCGGCGGCAGCTCGCCACTGGCGATCAGCCGATCGAGGCGCTCCGGCAGATTCTCCCCAAAATTCTTCCAGTTGCCGTGCGCCGGCCCGCCGGACAGAAAACCGGCCAGATCGACCAGCAAGGGCAGCCCTGCTCCCGACTGGCCATGCGGCAGATAAACATCCAGACGCCGGCACGGGGGATCTCCCAGCGGATTCCCCTGCAGGACCTTGCTGTCCAGCCAGAGCGTCTGCACCTTGCCGGCCGGATCTGAAAAGCGTTGCCGCATGCTCTCGTCTTCCTGATTTTATACGGGACACTACACTCAACATCTTATCACGCCTCAAATGCGCTATGCTGGCACTGTTTCTGAGGAAGGCCCTGTCTGTCATCATTGACGGCAGAATACGCTATACTTCAGTCGTCAAACCCCTGGGGAGATGACAGCATGACCACGCAGTCCACTGAAAAACCCTCCGAACAAAGCGCCGGGCACCGGGACCCTGTATGCCACATGGTGGTGAGCCCTGCGTCCAGGCACCGGCATGTGCATGAAGACAAGCCTTATTATTTTTGCAGCGAGCACTGCCTGCATAGCTTCAAAGAGCATCCGCAGCACTATCTGTCCGGCGCCAACCCGCCCGCCGTGCAGGCCCCGCCCCAGATGCAGCAAAAAACCACGACCTACACCTGCCCCATGCATCCCGAAATCCAACAGCAGGGACCCGGCGACTGCCCCAAATGCGGCATGGCCCTGGAACCGATGGGCGTGCCGGCAGCAGCGCGTAAAACTGAATACACCTGCCCGATGCATCCAGAGGTGATACAGGATCACCCCGGCAACTGTCCCACCTGCGGCATGGCGCTGGAACCGAAGACCGTCAGCGTGGCCGCAGACAATGACGAGCTCAAGGTCATGCGTCGTCGCTTCTGGGTTTGCAGCGCCCTGGCGCTGCCGGTGTTTTTGCTGGCCATGAGCGCCGACCTGCTGCCCACCTGGCTACCGGCCTGGTTATCCATGCCACGGGTACAGTGGATAGAATTCACGCTCGCAACACCTGTCGTGCTGTGGGGTGGCTGGCCCTTCTTCGTGCGCGGCTGGCAATCCCTGAAGACCTGGAACCTGAACATGTTCACACTGATCGCTCTGGGGGTCTCGGTCGCCTGGATCTACAGCGTCGTGGCCTTGCTGTGGCCGCAGATTTTTCCGCCGCTGATGCAAATGGAAGGCGGTCTGGTCGGCGTCTATTTTGAGGCCGCCGCCGTCATCACCGCGCTGGTGCTGCTGGGGCAGGTGCTGGAACTGGGCGCCCGCTCGCGCACCAATGCCGCGATTCAGATGCTGCTCAGCCTGGCCCCGAATCAGGCCCGCATCGTGCGTGCTGATGGCAAGGAAGAAGACATCGCACTGGAGCAGGTGCAGCATGATGACATCCTGCGGGTCCGCCCCGGCGAGAAGATTCCCGTGGACGGTACCGTGATCGAGGGTGAAAGTACGGTCGATGAATCCATGGTCACCGGCGAGCCCATGCCGGTGGCCAAGCTGAGCGGCGCAAAACTCATTGGCGCCACCGTCAATGGCACGGGAAGTCTGTTGATGCGGGCGGAAAAGGTCGGCGCCGACACCCTGCTGGCGAAGATCGTCAACATGGTCTCCGAAGCCCAGCGCTCGCGGGCACCCATTCAAAAGGTCGCCGATACCGTGGCGGGTTATTTTGTTCCGGTGGTCGTCATCGTTGCCGCCCTGACCTTTGGCGTCTGGTGGTTGTGGGGGCCTGAACCACGCCTGGCGCACGGCATCATCAATGCGGTTGCCGTACTGATCATCGCCTGCCCCTGTGCGCTCGGGCTGGCCACGCCCATTTCCATCATGGTGGGAACGGGACAGGGTGCTCTGGCCGGCGTCCTGATAAAAAATGCCGAAGCCCTGGAGATCATGGAAAAAGTCGATACGCTGGTGGTCGACAAGACCGGCACCCTGACCGAAGGCAAACCCCGGCTGGTCGGCGTGCAGGCGCAGGCCGGCTTCACTGAAGATGAGATTCTGCGCATGGCCGCCAGCCTCGAGCGTGGCAGCGAACACCCGCTGGCAGCCGCCATCGTACAGGGCGCGCAGGAGCGCGGAATCGAGCTGGTCAAGGCCGGCAATTTTCAGTCGGTCACCGGCAAAGGCGTCACCGGTGATGTGGCCGGCCATCGGGTCGCCGCCGGCAATGCCAAACTGCTGGAGAGCCTGGGTGTCGACGCCACCGAACTGTCGCGGCAAGCCGATCTGCAACGCGCCGAAGGCCGGACCGTGATGCTGCTGGTCATCGACGGCAAGGCCGCCGGGCTGATCAGCGTGGCCGATCCGATCAAGGCCTCGACAGCCGAAGCCATCCGCGAATTGCATGCCGAGGGCATCATGATCGTCATGCTGACCGGCGACAGCCGTACCACCGCGCAGGCCGTTGCCGCCCAACTGGGCATCGATCAGATCCATGCCGAAGTCCTGCCCGAGCAGAAAGCCGAGTTGCTCAAGCAGCTACAGGCTGAAGGCCGGATCGTCGCGATGGCCGGCGACGGCATCAATGATGCCCCCGCCCTGGCCCAGGCCCAGGTCGGCATTGCCATGGGCACGGGCACCGATGTCGCCATCGAAAGTGCCGGCGTGACCCTGGTCAAAGGCGATCTGCGCGGCATCGTCCGGGCCATTCGCCTGAGCCGCGCCACCATGCGCAATATCCGGCAGAACCTGTTCTTTGCTTTCATCTACAACAGCGCGGGGATTCCCATTGCGGCAGGCGTATTGTATCCCCTGTTCGGCCTGCTGCTGTCGCCCATGATCGCCGCTGCCGCGATGAGTTTCAGCTCGGTTTCCGTGATCAGCAATGCCCTGCGACTGAAGCGGGTGGCCTTGTAACATGATGCGTCTTCCCGTTACGATTCTGGCCAGTCTCTTCGCCCTCGGTCACCTCATGGTCTCCACCCCCAGCCAGGCACAAAATCCGGCATCTGTTCCCGGTGCAGACGATCCCTGGCTGTGGCTGGAAGAGGTGGACTCGGAACGTTCCCTGGACTGGGTCAGGGCAAGAAATGCGGTCAGCCAGGCCGAACTGGAAGCCGATCCGCGCTTTGCCGACATCCGTCAGCGCCTGTTGGGCATTCTGGATTCGGATGCCCGTATCCCCTATGTCAGCAGGCAAGGCGAGTGGTTCTACAACTTCTGGCGTGATGAGCGTCATCCCCGGGGTCTCTGGCGCCGCACCAGCCTGGCTGAATACCGCCAGGCTGAACCCCAGTGGGAAACGGTGCTGGATCTCGATGCCCTGGCGGCCCGGGAACACGAAAACTGGGTATGGAGTGGCGCCATCTTTCTAAAACCCGATTACGATCGCGCTCTGCTGCAACTGTCACGGGGAGGCGCCGATGCCACGGTGGTCCGCGAATTCGACCTGAACACGGGCAACTTTGTCGAAGGCGGTTTTGCCCTGCCCGAGGCCAAGAGCGACCTGTCCTGGATCGACAAGGATACTCTTTACGTCGGCACCGATTTCGGCCCAGGCTCCCAGACCGACTCCGGCTATTCCCGGATTGCCAAACGCTGGCGGCGGGGCACGGCCCTGAACGCGGCCGAAACGGTTTTTGAGGGGCTCGACAGTGATGTCTGGGCCGGCGCCTATCTGGAACACGACCACGGTCTGATCTACGAATTTGCCGCCACTGCGCCCACATTTTTCACCAGCCGCCTGTTCCTGCGTCAGGACAATGACTGGGTGGCACTGGCAAAGCCCGATGATGCGGAAGCCGCCACCTTGGGCGAACAGCTGCTGATCCGGCTCAAGAGCGAGTGGTCTGTGGGAGAGCACAGCTATCCCGCCGGCGCGCTGCTGGCCATCGATTTCAAGGCCTTCATGGCCGGCCGGCGGGACTTTGCCGTACTCTTCACACCATCCCCGCGCACGGCCCTCGACAGCTTTGTCACTACCCGCAATTACCTGATCACCAATGTCCTCGACAATGTCCGCAACAGGCTCTATGCCCATCGCCTCGACGCCGGCGGCTGGACCCGCACGGAACTGCCGACACCGGGCGTGGGCACGGCCAGTGTCAGTGCCCTCGATGCCGATCACAGCGACGACTACTTCCTGACCTTCTCCGGCTTTTTGCGTCCCACCAGCCTTTTCCTGGCCTCCGTTGCCAATCCGGAACCGGTTTTATTGAAAAGCCTGCCGGCTTTTTTCAGCACGCAGGGGATGCAGGTCGAACAGCACGAGGCCGTGTCAAAGGACGGCACCCAGGTGCCCTATTTCGTGGTGAGCCGTGAAGACCTGCGAGCGGACGGCAGCAATCCCACCCTGCTCTATGGCTACGGCGGCTTCGAGGTTTCCATGACTCCATCCTACTCGGCCACGGTCGGCGCGGCCTGGCTGGAACGGGGCGGGGTCTATGTGCTGGCCAATATTCGCGGCGGCGGTGAATTCGGTCCCGCCTGGCACAATGCCGCCCGCCGTGAACACCGGCAGCGCGCCTACGATGATTTTATCGCCATTGCCGAAGACCTGATGGCCCGCGGCATCACCAGCCCTGCCCATCTGGGGATTCAGGGCGGCTCCAACGGCGGCCTGCTGATGGGGGTCATGCTGACCCAGCGCCCGGAACTCTTCGGTGCCGTCGTGTCCCAGGTGCCCCTGCTGGATATGCGGCGTTACAACAGGCTGCTGGCCGGCGCCAGTTGGATGGATGAATATGGCAACCCCGACATTCCGGAGGACTGGGCCTTCATCCGGACGTATTCACCCTACCAGAATGTAGGGGCGGACATCCACTACCCCCGCGTGCTGTTCACCACCTCCACCCGTGATGACCGCGTCCACCCGGCCCACGCCCGCAAGATGGTCGCACGTATGCTGGAACAGGGTCATGATGTCCTGTATTACGAGAATATCGAAGGGGGGCATGGCGGTGCGGCCAACAATCAACAGGCTGCCTACATGAGCGCGCTGGCCTATACCTTTTTGTGGCGGCAGCTCCGGGAAAGCCCTGAATAAGGGCTGCGTCTCTATCGGAGCCGATCCCTGTTACTCAAAGCAGCTTGATCCACCTCTCGATGCCCTTCAGAATCATGTCCACGGCGAAGGAACCCGTGAACAATGCCGTGATTCTGCCCGCGATTTCCACGTAGCGCTCCACATAGCGTTCATGGCGCGTCTGCACATAGTCATGCACTTTCTTGAACAGAATCATCGCCGCGATAGCGGCGGCAAGCCCCAGGGCAATGGCCAGGGCGGCCTGTACGATGCCCAGTTCCGTGCCGGCTATCACGCTGGCGCTGATGGTGCCGGGCCCCACGATGAAGGGCATGGCGATCGCGCCGACAATCTCCCTGGACTGTGGATTGATGGCGGCAACCGGCGGGCCGATACCCAAAATCAGACGAGTGCCGATGATCAGAAAGGTCAGGCCGCCAAAAATCATGAAGGCCAGAAAACGTATCTGCAGGACACTGTCGAAAATCACTTCGCCAAGCCAGGCAAACAGAAAGAAGATGAGGTAACTGATCAAACCCGCCCGCACCATGAGTCTTGTAAATGACCCCAGGTCGACACCCTTCACCAGGGTGATCAGATAAATGCTCATGATAAAGGGATTGAGCAGGACGAAGATCAACAACAGCGATTGACTGAATAACTCCATGGCAGCTTTTGGGTTCCATGCCGTGACAACAGATTTTGCGAGTGCAACAGTCTACCCACTGAAGCAGTGAATTGCCATTGTCTGTCCGGACAGACCGGCGCCGATATCCCGCCGCCGCAGTGGCATCATCGGCTCCTGGACAGGGAAAGTCTGCGCCAACCCATAATCACTGAGGTCACGGAAAATCCGAGACCAACAAGGCAGAGCAGAATCACAAGCACATCCCATAAGGGCCGGCGTGCCAGCAGAAAGGGAAAATCCAGGCTGTGCAGCCCGTTGTAGAGCCAGCGCTCCATCCGGGTTGCGGTGGTAAAACGACTGACCACGATACCGGTGGCAAGATCGATGTAGTACCCGGTGGCCTCGGCATCGTCGAATGTCGCGCGCATGACCGGCAGAGGCCGGTAGCGCTGGTGGCGGGAATAATAATAGTCATCGTATTCAGTCAGCACATCCCGTGCCGTCACTGTCGCCATCGGCAGCAGGGCAGGAATGGCCCGCGTTATCCTGTCTCGCAAAATCGCCGCCGGTGCGGCCATCCCCGTGCCGTCGAACACCACCTGCCGGAGCTTGGCGGCCCGGGTCAATACCAGATGGCCCTGACCGCCCAGCTGTTCCCAGCTGACTTCCTTGACAGTGCCGAGAGCCTGCAAATTCAGGGGGGGAAAGTTCCGGAGATTGCCGGGATTGCCGCCGGTATAGCGCTTTATTTGCTCTGCCGCAGAGCTTTCCCCGGCAAAAATCCCCCAGGGTCCCATGGACATCAGACCGCTGAACAAAAAGGTGAAGACAAACACCAGGCAGCCCAGCCCCAGCAGATGATGCCACTTGTCTATGCCCCGGTAGGGTGACAGAGGCTGTCCCTGATGGCGTTTTTTCAAGCGGATGCGCATGAATCCGATGATGCCGCCGGTGACCACCGACACCAACCCCGCCAGCGCAAGATAGATGATCACCTCGGTCCAGAGTCCGGCGTGACGCCGCAACTGCAGCGGGTAGATCCAGTGGATGGTGGACCCCAGCCAGTTCCAAAAACGCTCGTGCCTGTTGGTATCCCGCACGATCTGCCCGCTGCGGCTGGAAACATAGAGCACGGTGCCATCCGCATCGCCGACCTGCACCCGGTACAGCGGGCGGTCGCCATCCAGCGCGGAAGAGATGGTCCATTGATCCATGTCGATTTTTTGCGCATGGATCGGCACTGCTGCGGCCATGGCATAGCCGGAATGAAGCACCGCTGCCGCCGCCTGCTGCGCGTTCAGACCCTTCAAAATCTCTCCGTTGTCGGCAAACACCGTGGTCAGCGTGCCGCCCTGATCCCGGACCTGGTAGGCCGGGCGCCCCAATACGCTACTCAGTCTGAGTGCGGCCAGCGGCTTTCCGTTCCGCGTCTGTGCCCGTGCCGCCGCCTCCACCGGATCCAGCTTGATCCTGTCCGTTACCAGCGCCGGCAGCAGCGCAATACGCTCCGCTTCGGTGAGTTCCGGATACTCCACATACATCATGATGATGCCGGAAGCGAACCAAAGCATCAGCAACAGACACATGGCCACGCCAAACCAGCGGTGGACCAGCAACAGGTAGCGCTTTATCCGCTTCATCACAATGAATAACGCAGGCTGACTTCATAGGCCCGGGGATCACCAAAAATCCACTGGTTCGGTGCATACTGAGACAGCACGTAGTCTTTCTCATCCGTCAGGTTACGAACTCGCATGATGATGTTGACGGTGTCCGTAGGTTGCCAACTGACACTGGCATCGAACACAGTGTAAGAGGGCAGGGTCTGGGTATTTTCATTGTCGCCGAAGCGCTTGTCCACATAGCGCAACCCGGCCCCCAGCTGCCACTGCGGGATTGGCGTCCAGTTCACCCAGAGATTGGCTGTTTTTTCCGGCACGTTGTTGGGCTCGTTGCCCGCCAGCGAAACGCCCCCGGAGAAGAACTCGTCGAATTTGGCGTCGATCACAGCGGCGTTGACATCGATGCTGAGGCTGTCGAGCGGATTGGCGCGGAACGTGAACTCCACGCCGGTCGAACTTTGCTGTCCTATCTGTTCGGTGATGACCGAACCGGGTCTGCGGGTGAGCATGTCCTCCTTTTCGATATCGAAATAGGCCAGTGTGTATTCGGCCCTGCCCGACAGAATCTGCTGTTTCATTCCGATTTCATACTGTCTGCCGGTGCTTAGATCAAAATCCTTGTTGGCCGCACTGATGGAAATGGGCGAGGTTACCGGATCGGCGGCGGTGCTGGTTTGCGCATACACGCTGAAAGTCTCGAAGGGTTGATAGACCACACCCGCGCGCCAGGTGAACTTGTTGAAGCCCGTTTTGAATTCCGACGCCGGGCTGCTGCCGATGGGGAAGTCAAAACGCTTGAAATCAAAGTTGTCGTAACGGCCGCCAAAGACCACACTCAGGGTCTCGGTGAGCTGGAGCACATCATCAAAGAACAAGGCATATTGCGTGCTGTCGGTCGTGTAATCCAGCACCGTCGGGATCTCGGTGGGCACCCTGCCGGGGTCGAAGCCAAACACCGGCACGCTGTCGGCGACATCGAAGCCTCCGGTGGCAAAGTTGTTGTGGTAATTCAGATCCACGACATTGATTTCCGCGCCCAGGGTCAACTTGTTGCTCATGCCTGCCAGTTCCGTGTCCAGCAGAAAATCGCTGCGGCTGCCGAACTGTTCCTGATCGTGAATGATACTCAGGAAGAAAGCCCGGTCGATCCGCCTGCTGTCATTGTTGTGGGTAAATTCCTCGATATTCTGCCATTTGCGTTTCGCATCGATGTAATAGCTATCGTTCCTGAAGGTGAGCGCAGGTGTCAACTGCCATTCGGTGTGCACTCGCGCCCACAGATCCTTGTAACGGGCAAAAGCATCTTCAAAATTGAAATTTTGCCTGCGTAAGGAAGTACTGGCCTGGCCATCGATCAGGGGCGTGCCAAAGAAAGGCGCAGCGTCGATATCGGCGTAATCCACACTGAATTTCATGCTGAATTCCTCGGATGGCCGGAACAGCAGGGAACCCGCCAGGACTTCCCGTTTCTCATCCGCCCGGTCGGCAAAGCCATCCTCGTCATTGCGGGAGACATCCAGACGAAAAGCCCAGTCTTCGGAAATCTGCGCGCCACCGCCAAGAGCCACCCGGTTCATGCCGAAGCTGCCTCCGGCCAGCAGCAGATCGAAACTGCCGTCCCCGAAGACCGGGGCCTTGGGAATGTAGTTGATCGTGGTGCCCAGAGCTCCCACACCGTTGATGACCGAACCGGCGCCGCGCAAGACCTCGATTCGCTCCAGAGTCCAGGTGTCGGCAGGAAAGGTGACGGTGCCGGCCACGATATAGAGCCGGGTGCCGTCATAGGTATTGACCGTGGTGTCATGCCCGTTGAAGCCTCGGGATGACACGGACGTACCGCCATTGCCCGGATTGGCACTGGAGGAAATGCCGGCGGAGCGGGTGATGGCGTCCAGTGCGCCATAGTCTCCCTTGGCCGCAATTTCCTCCTTGCTGATCAGGTCCACGCTGGCCGGGGTATCGAAGGCGGACAGACCCAGGCGACCACCGGCACCATTGATGGCGTTCAGGCGCAGGCTCCCCACACCCTGCCCAGTGACGATGATTTCCTCCACCTGTCCTTCAGCGGCAAACCCCGGCAGCGTGCTGATCAGCTCGGCCAGCACCACTGCCGTGACCAGGGATTTGTGGACGAACCCGCTGTCTCGCGGACCCGCCCGCCGGGAATACGGGACATCCCTGTCGTCCTGCCGGCTTCCCGCGCACGCTGTGATGTTCTGCCTGGCTGTTTTCATCGTATGCTCCCCCTGCTTGCCATGATCTGATTTTGCCAGCGCTGATAGCACCGAATGCCCTTCCGACAGGTATCGGATCAGGGCTGACGAGGTGGGGAAGTATCCCGGACAAATCATCGGAACGCATTGTTTTAACCGTTATTGTTAACGGTTATTAACCGTGTGATTAACGTTAAAAATGCTTCCCGTGACACGAGTGAAAACAAAAGGGGGCAAGTAAAAAGAGAGGGCAAAAAAATACTTCCATCCAGCAGAAGCTCAGAGGAGATAGTCAGAAACTAGCGCCGGATGGAAGTAATACAGCTACGTTGAGCCGTACAAAGGGAGACAAGTGTTCTTGCCACGGTGAACAGCAATGCTGCTCAAATCCTTTCAGTTTACAGGACCATGTCCGAAGAGTTTTCTTTCAGCAGGAAGCCAAATATTTTAAAAATTGTTGTTCAGGACACCTTCGTAAATTCACCTTACCGTCATCCCCGCGCGTGTCCCGGCAAGGCATTGGCGTGGGCGGCAGATATGCCGGTTTTGGGCAGATGCCCTCCAGCAGCAGTCGGAGACAGCCTTACAAGGAGGAGAAACGCAGTCTGAAACCCACATAAGCGGCACGACCGGGAGTATTGAAACCGATAATCTCCTGATAGTTTTCACCCGTCAGGTTTTCGACGCGGCCATAGACCTGAAGATAATCGGTAAACCGATAAGCCAGATTCATATCCAGCACTTCAAAGTCATCGAGCCTGACCAGGGCCCCGAAGCTGTCTTCATCATAGGAAGCCCTGGACAGCCGGTAAAAGGCGCTGATATTCAGCCGATCCTGCCAACCCGCATAGGAAAGCCCCAGGTTGGCCATATTTTCCGGCCGCCGCTGGCGTGGCAAGCCATTGGGTCTTTCGGTATCGTTGTGGGTATAGTTGGCGCTCAGTTGCCAGTGTTCACCCAGGGGCACCCGGCTGCTCAGTTCCACCCCCTTCGAGTGGCTGCTGCCGAAGTCCTGCAGAAAACCACTGAAATTTACCAGATCAAAGAAAATGGCATCCTCCACCTGCTGATCAAAATACACCGCTTCCAGATGCAAACCACTGCCCAAGGTATATTCGAGGCCCACTTCATAGCCTGAGCTCTTTTCCTGCTTCAGGCTGATCAGCGAACTCGGCGCAAAGGCGCTGGGGCCGGCATTGAAGCTGATCTCGAAGGGGCTGGGAGCTCTGAAGCCAGTGCCGTAACTGCTTTTGAATTTGAGGGTGGCGTCCCGGTCCAGATCGATGAGATAGGCCCCACTGAGCCGATAACTGAGGTTACTGCCAAAATCGTCGTTGTCATCATAGCGCGCGCCCGCAGTGATAAAGAGATTTTCAGAAAAATCACTGAGAAATTCCAGGTAAGTGCCGCTGTTATCCCGTGTGCTGCCGTTGTTGCCCGCTTCCTCCAGATCGGCGCCGAACACCAGATCAAAGCCCGGCAGAGCCGTGGCGGTCCCCACGTACTCCAAACGCTTCAATGTGCCATCGGCGACAAAACTCGAGATCCCCAGGGTAAAATTTTCGCGCCGGGTATCCGTCATGGCATAGGCCAGAGAATGACTGAAATTGTCTCCCTTGTAGTCGATGGCGACTCGTGTTGCCTGCGAATCAAAGGAGCCCACACACTCGTTTTCTATCGTAGCCAGAAAACAGGAATCAAAGCCGGTTTTACCCGCCACATCCCGATGCACCACCTGCAGGCGCAGTTTTTCAGTGATATCAAATCCCACCTTGCCATGCACCGTGGTGTTTTTATAGCCGTCATCATCCTGCAGGACTGTATCGGAACGAGTCGCATTGAAGCCACGGGTGGAATAATCCGACAGCGATAAAAAATAATCCCCCCAGGACTGGCTGCCTCCGACAGCCCCGCTAAACTGTTCCGTGCCATAACGACCCGTCTGAACATCGAGGCTGGTACGAAAAGCCGCGTCACTCTGCGGGGAAGTGATGTTCACAATACCACCGGCGTCAGCACCATAACTGAAGCCCTGTGGCCCACGCATGACTTCGACGCGCCCCACACCACTGCTCAGCAAATGTTCAAGTTGCGGACCAACCTGCACCCCACTGGGGTCGCTGAGCCGGATACCATCGAGGAGGGTCAGCGTTCGGAAACCCTCTTCACCCCTGATTCTGAGTGATGTGGCCTTTCCGGCACCACCGCTTCCCGTGCTGGACATCGCCGGAAGCTGTCTCAACACATCCAGCAAGGCAATATTGCCATGCGCTTCTATCTGGGATTCATCAAGAATCGAGACCGACAGACCAAGCTGATGTACAGGCAGGGGAATACGGCTCGACGTAATGACAACTTCTTCGGGTTGATCGGATTCAGCTCTGGCCTGGAGCAAGCAACCCATATTCATGAGTAGCGCAAGACCAAGCAGCCTGTGTATTTTTGGGTTCATCGAACTTCCAGAAAACAGGGCTGTGGAAACAAAAAAGGTAGTGTCATGCCCTGTATAAAGCCCATACTTTATACAAGGCACTACACTAAGTCACAGGAACCCCGACACTCGGCTTTCTCTATTCTGAAAGCTTACTCGGCTTTCATGCACACGGCGACGATCTTGTGACCATCCAGATCGCGGGCATAGGCCACATAGGCGTTGGGCGCAAAGCTACGGGGACCGGGAGCACCCGCATCCTTGCCGCCAGCCGCCAGGGCATTGGCGTGAAAGGCATCCACCGCAGCACGGCTGGGCGCGACAAAACTGACGGTCAGACCATTACCTGCGCTGGCAGGATTGCCATCGGAGGGGTTCAGAACAAAAAATTCACCACCCCAGATCGAGGCTTTTTCCATGTCGGCAGTTCTTTTCAGGCCCAGTGGCTCCAAAACGCTATCGTAAAATTTGCGAGCGGCTTCCAGGTTGTTGGTGCCGACTGTTATGTGGGTAAAAATTGCCATTACTGACTCCAGTTGAAAATACATTGGTTTCCACCATGTTCGGTGGGAGCCGAGTATATGCCGCTTTCAACAGGCAACTCAAGCGTAGAAGCCAGGGAAGCTCTGAATAACGCTGGCGTATCTCTGGACTCTCAGGCAGTGCCTGGGACAAGGCGTCCTTGCGAAGCTGTGTCGCGCATCGTGTTAAGCTTCCGTTCAGAATCGGTCTACTATAGTGCAGCCATGGAAATTCAATCGTGTATGGCTGAGTCTCAGGAGGATTGAATTCAATGAAAACATTCACCATCATGCTGACGAGCTTGTTTTTGATCTTTACCAGTGCCCATGGTCTCGCCGCTGACAGAGGCGGGTACGGGGGCCATGGTTTCAATGGCAGGAGCAGTTTCAATCACCCTTCTTTTAACGGCTCTCGTCACAGCCGCAGTTATTATCCGCGCAGCCATTCCTCCTCTGTCTATCCGAACCATGGATATAACCGGGGCTACCGGCAGGGCCTGGGTACGGCTATTACCGGCGGTCTGATCTATGGCAGTCTTTACACGACGGGCCTGATCGGCAATCACTCCGTTCTCCCCTATCCCGGCTACGGCAGCTATGGTTATGGCACTCGTGGCATTTATAACACCTATAACACCTACAACAACTATGACAGCAGCAGTTCTTACGCCCCGAGGCCCGGCACCGTTATCTATGGAACTGCTCGCCACAACCCGGCCTCTGTCAGCTACCGGACGCCCTCGGAACCGGTGCCGCAGGTCAGCCTGCTGAAGGATATCGAGGGCCGCTGTTATCAGCGCCACACGGATGCACAGGGAAAGGAGATACAGGTGGAAATTGATCCTTCGGAATGTGATTTTTGAGAACACAAGGCCAGAGTGAACGCACAGGAAATCACCAGACGGGAACTCGAATAAAATCGGGGAACATCGCCTTTCCCCCTGCCTGATTTCTGTTTGCTCTGGCCTTGCCTTATCAGGCCGCCTGAGGGTGTCAGTGCAACTGCTGACACCCTTTTTCTACTCATGGCTCCCGTTCAAAGAGCACTCTGATGCTGGCCCCTCCCAGGGCACTTTTCCCCATTTCAATCGTTCCACCATACGCGCTGATGATGTCCATGCTGACGGCCAGCCCGATACCCTGGCCACTCTTGAGAGTATCAGCCCGGGCGCCCCTTTCGAGCACGCGCTTATGTTCCTGTTCAGGAATGCCTTCACCATCATCATCGATGGCCAGCACCAGCCGATTGCCCTGCTCGCTGACAGCGACACTGATCTCACTTCGGCAGTATTTGAAGGCATTGTCCAGCAGGTTGCCGCACAGCTCCATGAGGTCTTTTTCATCGCCAAAGAAGCGGGCATTTTCCATCAGTGCGGTGTTGGCGTTTACCTCTTTGTCGCGATAGACCTTGTTCAAGGCCGGCAGGATTTTTTCAATCACCGGTTTTATCTGCACCGGCTTCGCCAGAATGCGGGCATGATTGGATTTCACGGCGCGCTTGAGTTGATAACTCACGATCTGATCCATACGTTCCAGTTGTTCCGAGACATCCTTTATGGTACCCGAGGTCACGGGTTTGTCGGCACTGACCTGCTGGACGATACCGGAAATCACCGCCAGCGGCGTTTTCAGACTGTGGGCCAGATCGCCCAGAGTGGTTCGATACCGGCTTTGTCTTTCGCGCTCACTTTTTATCAGCAGATTCAGATTATCGGTGACTGCCCGCAATTCGGTGGGATAATTCGGTTCCAGGGCATCGCTCGCACCGGATTCGATGCGCGCAACATCTTCGGCCAGCCGTTGCAGGGGGAACAAGCCCCAACGCAGCAGATAGTACTGCGCAAGCGACAACAACAGGGCAAGTCCCCCCAGCCAGAACCACAGGCTTGACTGGAACTCACTGATCTCCGCGGCTGTGGGCGCAACCGTTTCCATGACGACAAAGCTGAATTCTTCATCCTGATTGGGCCAGAACGTGCCATAACTGGCGTAGGACATGGGGCCCTGCTCTTCGGTTTCCAGGCTGCCGAAAAAAGTCTCTCCCGGTTCCAGAGCGTTCCGGACCAGCGCTGAGGCGCGCATACGGAAATTCAGTGCCGACATGCTGCGCCACAGTTCCCGGCCATTGCTGTCCAGAATAAAACCATAAAGCCCGGAATCGATCTGGGAAAAGCGTGCTTCCTCCATGTCCGGCACGAAGAAGCCCTCCCCTTCCGGTTCCGCAACGCCCAGCAAGGCATAAATCTGTAACTGCAAGCGCTCCTCGACCGAGGCCGCCACACTTTCCTTGAAGGCGCGATCAAGCACAAAGCCGGCCAGCCCCAGAAACAGAATCAGCAGGATGCCAAAGGCCAGCAGCAGGCGTTTTTGCAGGGAGTAACCTTGTTCAGACTTTTTTTGCAGGACCATTGTTTGCCGGGAGCTTGAATCTGTAGCCCTGTCCGCGGATGGTCGCGATGGGTTTCAGGTTTTCGTCGGGATCCAGTTTCTGCCGGAGGCGGCGGATGAAGACTTCCATGACATTGCTGTCGCGGTCGTAATCCTGCTCGTAGAGATGTTCTGTCAGCTCGGTTTTGGAAATCACCTGGCCCGGATGCAGCATGAGATACTCCAGCACCTTGTATTCGTAGGCAGTGAGCTCGATCTCGACATCATTGGCAAAGAGTTTCTTGGCGCCGGTATCGAGACTGAAATGGGCAAAGTCCAGCGTGGGCTTGGCAAAGCCGGCAGCCCGGCGCAGCAGGGCATTCAGCCGCGCCTTTATTTCTTCGATCTGGAATGGTTTGACCACATAGTCATCCGCTCCGGCATCGAGACCTTCAACCTTGTCAGTCCAGTTGTCCCGCGCAGTGAGAATCAATACCGGATAGCTCCTGCCAGCCTGCCGCAGCTTCTTGATCAGATCAATACCGTCGATCCCCGGCAAGCCCAGATCGACGAGCGCCGCCGCATATTCATTTTCAGTGGCCAGATAGAGACCTTCCCGGCCATCCAGCGCACTGTCAACCACATAGCCACTGTCCCGGAGGGCCTTGACCAACTGTGCCCGCAACAAGTCCTCGTCTTCTATGATGAGCAGGCGCATCCGGCTTATCTGCTGACCGCGCCGGTTTGCGCGTCCACAAACACATTGAAGACCGTACCGTCGTTGTCGAGCCTGACCCGCCAGCGCTTTCCCTCCAGCCTGACATTCAGAATGCGGCCTTCAAAGCGCTCACTCACAATTTGTGTCGCCTGCCTTCGAGAGACTGCGGTGCGGCTGTTCTGTTCTTCCCTCTGCTCCGCATTACCGGTGGTTTCTGGCTCAGCCCGGCGCGGCGGCTGCGCACCGGCCAGTGGGACCGCCATCATGACGAGGCAGCACAGCCAGAGACTCAGCAGCAGGGTTTTGGGCAGTGTGCTCATTGACACGAACGGGTTCTCTATGGGTGGCGACCGCTTAGCGTACAGGCTCGACATCGACGCGCAATCGTACTGTCGCACCGGGGTCCTGGTCCATGCGTACGGAATATTCGCGGCCATTGTAGCTATAGGACACATCATAGCCAACCAGTTTGTCTTCCTGCGTGGATTCATAGACCGTCTTGCAGTGCTCGATGGTGTCATGATAAACGACCGGCCTGCGGTTATGGGCGGTGATATCTCTGGCAATCGATGCACCCAGCACGGCGCCGACCACCGTTCCGACCCGTTTATTGCTCTTGTGGTGACCCACCGCATTACCCAGGGCTCCCCCGAACACGGCGCCCAGCAGCGTCGGTGTCGAAGAACGTCTTTCATGGCCCCGGCTGGTACTGACGACCTCTTCCTGCCAGCACTGTTGTACCGGGCTTTCCACCTCTATCCGGCGATAGACCGGCGTGCTTTCGAGCACATCGACTTCATAATAGGACACATTGGCCAGTGCGACAGAACTACTCAGGGTCAGAATGGCCAGACCGATAGTCTTTTTCATAAAAGAACCTCTCGCAAATAAGTACGAGCCAACAATAGCAGCTCAAAAATGAACACAACCTTAAGGACAGCTCCGGAAATTCATCATCTCCGGGCCTAAGCGCCGTCATCCCCGCGCAGGCGGGGATCCAGGCAAGCTCACGCCATGCCTATTCAATGCAGGGCCCGGATACCGGGGTGGAATCCAGTAAACAGAGCCATTGAAGGCCCAGAAAATAAAGGTGATAATGCGGCCTTGTTCCAGAATCTTTCCTGGAAACCACTGCATTGAAATACCGGACATCCTCATGGCTGAAAGATTTTCAGAACTGAACCCGACGCATATCGAGTTTATCCAGAACCAGCATATTTTCTTTGTGGCCACGGCGCGCAGCACCGGCACTGTCAATGTATCGCCAAAAGGGAGCGATTCCCTGCGCATTCTGGCTCCGGATCAGTTGGTGTGGCTGAACCTGACCGGCAGCGGCAATGAGTCGGCGGCCCACATTCTGGAAAGCAGCCGTATGACCCTGATGTTCTGTTCCTTTGAAAAACAGCCACTGATTCTGCGATTGTACGGCAGTGCACTCGCCGTTCATCCTCGCGATCCGGCGTGGCAGCACTATGTGGATCTATTTCCTGCCGATTGCGGAGCCCGCCAGATTTTCATCATGACGCTGGAGCAGGTTCAGACCTCCTGTGGCTATGCCGTGCCCTATTATGCGTATCAGGGAGAACGCAACACATTGCATAACTGGTCTGGGAAAAAAGGTCTGAATGGCATCAGACAATACTGGGAGCAAAAAAACCAGATCAGCCTGGATGGCTTTGAAACACTGATTCTGGATCATTCATGACAGGAGTCAGCTTATTCAGCGCTTTCCTGAGACAGCTGCATGTTTTTCTGTACCACGATTTCCGCATCCTCCACCCGGGTCCTGGTCAGCAGTTCGCCCTCGCTGCAAACGGCAATACCGGCGGCATTGGCCTCGTCGGTGTCGATATGCATTTCCGTGACAAAGCTGTCTTTCACCCGGATCAGGGTATTGGCAAAGGCTGCGGCACGTTCGCCTGTACCCAGTTTCATATCCACATAATCACCGTCCCTGAGACCCAGATGCCGGGCATCTGCCGGACTCATGTGAATATGGCGGGCGGCAATGATCAAGCCGTCTGTGGTGATTTCCCCGGCAGGACCGCGCAAGCGGATCCGGGGCGTATCTGCCAGCTTTCCGGAAGGCCGTAGCGGGGCATCCACGCCCAGCGTGAAGGTGTCGGTCTTTGTTATCTCTATCTGCGTGGCGCTGCGCACAGGCCCCAGCACCCGCACCCTGTCGAACGAGCCTTTGGGACCAAGCAGTTCTACCGTCTCCTGTGCTGCCCAGCCTTCCGGCTGAGAAAGTGCGTGATCCAGGGTAAGCTGATGCCCGGCACCAAACAGGGCGTCCACCGCTGCCTGCGACAGATGCACATGACGGGCGGAAACTGCCACCGGAATCCGGGTCCCCGTCAAGGCCGTATTGTTTGCCTGTGTACCCAGCAGATGCGCCACTTCACGGGCAATCATGTACTGTTCACGGGTACGGGTGACCACCAGGCGAACCCTGGAATCCAGACTCTGGATCTGCGGTGCGGCAAAGTCCGCCAGGGACGGCGCCTGATTGCGGTCCTCGTCCAGATACAAACCCAGAAACTCCAGGCGCTCGCAGATACGGCGGCGCATGGTTGCGGAGTTCTCACCAATGCCGCCGGTGAAGGCAACGGCATCCAGCCCGCCCATGGCGGCGGCATAGGCACCGATATATTTGCGGACACGGTAGGCATACAGATGAATGGCGAGCTGGGCATCACTGTTCCCTGCCGCTGCCCGGGTCTCGATCGCGCGCAGGTCATGGCTGCCTGCCAGGGCCTGCAGGCCGCTGTCGGCATAAAGCCGGTTTTCAACGTCTTGGGCATCCAGGCCCAGTTCCCGGGCCAGAAAGGCGAACAGGCCGGGGTCCACATCCCCGGAGCGGGTGCCCATCACCAGGCCTTCCAGGGGCGTCATGCCCATCGAGGTATCCATCGAGAAACCATGATGGATGGCGCAGACGCTGGCGCCATTGCCCAGATGGCAACTGACGATTCGCAAGTCCGTGATGGGCCGCTGCAGTTCCTCGGCGACCCGCAAGCCCACATAGTGGTGAGAGGTACCGTGAAAGCCATAGCGGCGCAGGCCCAGATCGCGCCATGCCTTCGGCACCGCATAGGTATGGGCATGGTCGGGAATGCTCTGGTGGAAGGCGGTATCGAACACCGCCACCTGCGGCAACTGCGGCCACAGGCGGCGGCTCAGAACAATGGCCTCCAGGTTGGCCGGATTATGCAGCGGGGCCAGCGGAATACAGGACTCGATCTGCGCGCTTACCGTCTCGTCAATGACTGTCGCCGACTGAAAATGCGCGCCGCCATGAACCACCCTGTGTCCCACGGCCGCGAACGCCGGGCAGTCGAACTCGTGCAACAGGGCCGGCACCCGGGCAATGGCCTCTGCCACCGTCCCCACGGCTTCGCGGCGCTGTTGCAAGACCCCCTGCTCGCCTCCACTGCGATAATGCAGGACACAGTGCCCCGCCTGGAATTGCGCGAATTCTCCCTTGAATACACGGCTGTCCGCACTGTCCAGGTCAAATACGCCGAACTTGAGGCTGGCGCTGCCGGCATTGAAAACCAGAATGTTCATTGCTTGCCTTGCGCCGCATCCAACTTGTCCTGGGTGCGGGTCTCGAAATCGCCGGCAGCATGCCGTTCGTGCAGCTGTGTATCGGGTTCGCCCCAGGTTCGATTCACCATCAGTCCGCGCTGCACGGCCGGCCTTTGTGCCAGCTCGTCGATCCAGCGCAGCAGATTCTTGTAGGTATGGGCTTCGAGAAACTCGGCCGCCTCGTAGGCCTTGTTGGTGGCAACGGCGCTGTACCAGGGCCAGATTGCCATATCGGCGATGCTGTATTCATCCCCGGCTATGTACTGATGCGTGGCCAACTGCCTATCGAGCACATCGAACTGGCGCTTGACCTCCATGGTGTAGCGATTGATCGGGTATTCGTATTTTTCCGGGGCATAGGCATAGAAATGGCCAAAGCCACCGCCGAGCAGTGGCGCAGCGCCCATCTGCCAAAACAGCCAGCACAGGGTTTCGGTGCGCCTGGCAGTATCCGTGGCAAGAAAGGCGTGAAATTTTTCTGCCAGATAAAGCAGGATGGCGCCCGACTCAAAAACCCGGATCGCCGGGCTGACGCTTTGATCCAGCAGGGCCGGTATCTTGGAGTTGGGGTTGATATTCACAAAACCGCTGCCGAATTGCTCGCCCTCCATGATGTTTATCAAATGGGCATCATATTCAGCGCCTTCAAAACCCAGCGCCAGCAGCTCCTCGAGCATGATGGTGACTTTGACGCCATTGGGTGTGGCCAGCGAATACAGCTGCAGGGGATGCTTGCCCACCGGCAGTTTTTTTTCATGCGTGGGCCCGGCAATGGGACGATTGATCCTGGCAAAGGTGCCTCCGCTTTCGGCATCCCATTTCCATACTTTCGGTGGTGTATAGCTTGAGCTTGTATCAGTCACTATGGGTCTCTCCTTTCAAAGGCTTCTGAAAACCAGCGTTCAGCTTGCCGTATCAGCCGGTGGCAGTGCAAGGCCTGACATTGACATCGGTGCTGTCTTTTGGAATATACTGCGGGGCAACACACTGTCAGCAATAATAATAAACGGATACTGACATGAGTCTTTCAGCTGCATTTCGCAACGGACTTTTCCATTGCACCCAGCTGCTGTCAGTATCTAGAGGTGCCCTTTATTCATACTGGAAAGATGCCATGATCAATCGCCGTGAATTTTTGCAAGGCTCGGCAACCATCTCGGCTGCCTCACTGACAGCGCATCCCGTCTTTGCCAAAGAACAGCCCCTTGTACTGCGGGCGGCAGTCATTGATACGCGCTTTGCTGCCACTGCCCTGTTCGGCATACAGGCCCGTTTGCGGGGCCTGACGGTACATGAAATCGATGGCGATATCACCACCCTGTGGTTGCAGCATCTGAACAAGTCCTGGTCGGCACAGCCGACAGCGCTGGCAGGCCTCAGCGCACGTCCGGCGCTGTTCTGTCTGGAACAGCTGGCCTGGGACAAGGGCCTGCGCGTCATTTACCACGCCGAACACAAGCTGACCGCAGCACAGCAGTATCATCACACGATACTGACTCCCTTGCCGGGCCTGGATTCAACTGTGCTGAACACGGCTGGCAGCCGTTGGCCGGCCTATAGCGCTGAACTGTTAAGCGCAATACAAGGGCTGCCACGGACCTGCTATCCCAGCCAGGCCTGTCTGCCGGCAAGCCACGATGATGATGTGCGTACCCTGCATTCCTGGGTACTGGCACCATTGAGCTGAATGACACCGTATAAAGACGAGAGGAAACTGTTATGGCAACGCCCCCCGGTGTAAGTCAGGCCGATTTTGCTGCGGCCCTCGGGCAATGGCAGCAGGCGGTGGGTCACGAATGGGTCTTTACCAGCGACGAAGACGTCGCCCTGTATCGCGACGCCTATTCCCCCTTCTGGGGCGAGGCAGAGGATCGTGTGGCTTCTGCGGCTGTGGCTCCCATCACGACCGAAGAAGTACAGGCGGTGATGCGTATCGCCAATCAGTTCAAAGTGCCGATATACCCGATATCCACCGGCAAGAACCTGGGTTATGGCGGATCGGCGCCGACGCTTTCCGGCGCCGTGGTGCTGGACCTCAAACGCATGAACCGGGTGCTGGAAGTCAGCGAAAGCAATGCCTTTGCACTGGTGGAACCGGGCGTCAGTTACTTTGACCTGTATCGTCATATAGAAGAACTCGGGCTCAAGGTGTGGATCGATGCCCCGGACCCGGGCTGGGGCAGCGTCATCGGCAATGCGCTCGATGGTGGTGCCGGCTGGACCGCCTGGCCCTTCCGCGATCACTTTGGCGCGCATTGTGGCATGGAAATCGTACTGGCCAATGGTGATCTGGTGCGCACCGGCATGGGCGCTCTGCCCGGCGCCTTGTCGTGGCAACATAACAAATGGGGCTATGGCCCCTGGGTGGACGGCCTGTTCCGGCAGTCCAACATGGGCGTCGTCACCAAGATGGGCATCTGGCTGATGCCGCGGCCGCAGGCGTATATCTCCGGCACGGTGAGCGTGTATCGACGCGACGACGTCCACAAAATGATTGAACTGCTGAGCCTGATGGAAAACGAACAGGTGGTGAACGGTTCCACCAGCATGAGCAATCCCATAGCCGGCGGTTTTGGACCTGTCGACCCTGAAATACAGGCCTTGCGACAGCAGCCCGGCGGTGCCACACCGGAAGCCCTGGAGGCCATCGCACTGAGGAAAAAAATTCCCTACTGGACCTGTACCCTGCCGATCTACGGACCGGAGAAAGTGATACGGGCCAAAATGGAATATGTGCGGGAAAGCTTCGCGCAGATTCCCGATGCCTCCTTTGTTGAAACCGCCGTAACACGCTTCCCGGTGAATCCCGAGGAGCTTGCGCCCGGCGACAAGGTGGATTTTGGCATCCCCAACCTGTCCACCTTTTCCATTGGGGCACGCAGCCCCTTCAATCAGAAACCCACCAGTGGTCATCTGTGGTTTTCGCCCATCGTGCCGCGCACCGGTACAGCCGTCCTTGAATTTCAGCAGTTCTATGAAGAGAACCTGCCGGACATCACCGGCGGCGAGGATCTGGGTTTTCTTGGGCCGATTGCGCTGACCAACTGGGAACGTTCGCTGGTATTGATGATCATGTTTCCGATCAGCAGGGATCAGGCCAGCAATCGCAAGATTCGCAACGCCTTCCGGCGCTGGGTCGAACTGGCCGCCGAGCGCGGCTGGGGCGAATACCGGACCGCACCCACGTTCATGGATGACGTTGCCAAAACCTACTCCTTCAATAACGGTGCCTTGCGCCGCCTGCAT
>JAVVEZ010000128.1:0-6876 GCA_032250895.1 Pseudomonadales bacterium
TGGCAAGCCTGCAAGCGCAACTGGACATACAACGCCAGGCCTATGCCAAACGTCCCCGCAAATACACGCTTTCGGCCGCCTCCACGCAAAAAGCCAGGGACGCCCTCTATCTGGATGGCTGGCGCAAAAAAATTGAAGCGGTGGGCAATCTGAATTACCCGGAGCAGGCCAGCCGCGACGGCATTTATGGCAATCTGCGCCTGCTGGTTGCCCTGCGGCCCGACGGCAGCATCAGCGACGTCAGGATTCTCAGCTCTTCCGGGTACAAGGTACTGGATGAGGCGGCACTGCGCATCGTGCACCTGGCCGCGCCCTTCGAGGCCTTCCCGGACAGCATGAAACGGGAGGTCGACATCCTTGAAATCATCCGCACCTGGCAGTTTCAGCAGGGCAATTCGTTCTCCAGCAACTAAGGAAGCTCTGAATAACTCTAGGGTTCCCTAACTTCTCCGGGACGGCGGTAAAGCGGCTTTTCAGCGCCTCCCTGAAAACCCGGAGCAGGGCGCCTTATAGAGCTGTCCCAAAATCAAAGGGTTCTGACCCTCCTTCGGTTTTTGTGTTAGATTTAGCCCATGACAACGACAGACACGGTCACCCAGGCAGGCCTGGTCAATCACTTTCTAATCGCCACGCCCCAGTTGCAGGATTCCTATTTTGCGCACTCCCTGGTCTATGTCTGGCGCCATACCGATGAAGGCGCACTTGGGATAGTGGTCAACCTGCCCTTGAAAATGCAGCTGGCAGAAATATTCAGCCAGTTGGACATGGAAGACCAACGCCCCAGCCCGGCTCCGCAAACGGTGCTGTCCGGCGGCCCGGTCGAGACCGACAAGGGCTTCATCGTGCATGATGCGCCCAATCAGTGGCTGTCCACCATCGAGGTGAGCGACGACATCAGAATTACCACCTCCCGTGACATACTGAGCGATATCAGCCAGGCCCGCGGGCCGGAAAACTACCTGGTTGCGCTGGGCTGCGCCGGCTGGGATTCCGGGCAGCTGGAACAGGAGATAGCCGCCAATGCCTGGCTGACCTGCCCGGCCCGCAAGGACATCCTGTTTTCCACGGATTTTGCCCATAAACCCGAACTGGCAGTGGCCACCCTGGGTTTTGACATGGCGCAGCTGGCACCCACTGCCAGCAGCTGTTGACATGCCGGAGGATCTTGTTCTGAATACCAAGGCTCTGACCTTGCTCGCCTTTGATTATGGCACGCAAAAAATCGGCGTCGCCGTCGGCCAGAGCATCACGGGCACCGCATCGCCTCTGCCGGTACTTGCCGCCAGGGACGGGATTCCGGACTGGCAGCTGATAGAAACCCTGATCAAACAGTGGCGGCCGGATGCCTTCGTGGTGGGACTGCCCCTCAACATGGATGGCAGCGACAGTGCGATGACGGCCAGGGCCAGAAAATTCTGTCAGCGCCTCAGCGGACGCTTCAGCCTGCCCTGCCATGGCATTGACGAACGCCTGAGCAGCCGCGAGGCCAGGGAGCAGAGCCGGAACGATGCGGCCATGCAGGGGAAAAAACATGACCCCCGAAGCCAGATCGACAGTCTCGCGGCCAGACTGATTCTGGAAACCTGGTTTGCGGAAAATTCTGGCGCTTGCAAAAAGGCCGGGGTCCCGCGTGCGCGTACTGCATCAGTAGATTCATCCTGAGGCAAGGAAGCTCTGAATACTAAAAGCCATCCGGTAACTTGGCCTTGGCCCTGGCTTCATTGCGATCGACCAGGCCCTTCTGCACCAGCACCTTCAGACACTGGTCCAGGGTCTGCATGCCTGTCTGCGATCCGGTCTGAATGGCGGAATACATCTGCGCAATCTTGTCCTCGCGGATCAGGTTTCTGATCGCCGGGGTGCCGATCATGATTTCGTGGGCCGCCACCCGTCCGCCTCCCGTTTTTTTCAGCAGGGTCTGGGAAATCACCGCCATCAGGGATTCGGACAGCATGGAACGCACCATGTCCTTTTCCGCCGCCGGAAACACATCCACGATCCTGTCGATGGTTTTGGCCGCCGAGGTGGTGTGCAGGGTACCGAACACCAGATGCCCGGTTTCCGCCGCCGTCAATGCCAGGCGGATGGTTTCCAGATCGCGCATTTCACCCACCAGGATGATGTCCGGGTCTTCGCGCAGCGCCGAACGCAGGGCCTGGCTGAAACCCAGGGTATCGCGATGTACCTCACGCTGGTTGATCAGGGACTTCTTGCTCTCATGCACAAACTCGATCGGGTCTTCTATGGTGAGAATGTGCTCGTAGCGGGTGCTGTTGATATAGTCGACCATGGCGGCAAGGGTCGTGCTTTTACCGGAACCCGTCGGCCCCGTCACCACCACCAGCCCCCTCGGATTGTCGGAAATCTTCCTGAACACCTCGCCCATGCCCAGTTGCTCCATGCTCAGAACCAGAGAGGGAATGGTACGGAAAACCGCCGCCGCCCCCCGGTTCTGGTTGAAGGCATTCACCCTGAAGCGCGCCAGGCCCGGCATTTCAAACGAGAAGTCGCTCTCCATGAATTCTTCATAGTCCTTGCGCTGCTTGTCGTTCATGATGGCGTAGATCAACCCGTGCACCTCCTTGTGGTCCATGGGATCGACATTGAGGCGGCGGATATCACCATCCACCCGGATCAGTGGTGGCATGCCGGCGGTGATATGCAGGTCCGAGGCCTTCTGCTGCACGCTGAAGTTGAGCAATTCTTGAATATTCATCAGGCCGGATACTCCTTATAATTCTTCGTTTTTCCGAGGCTTGTCATCATGTCGACGGACATCAGCATAGCAGAGAATCTCCAGCGTCTGCGCCAGCGGATTGCGCACTTCGAGCAAAAGTATGATCGACCCCACAATTGTGTGCAATTGCTGGCCGTGAGCAAGACCCAGGGGCCGGAAAAAATCCTGGCCGCCTGGCATTGTGGCCAGCGCGACTTCGGCGAAAACTATGTGCAGGAGGCGCAGCAGAAAATGCAGGCCTTGCCGGGACGGGACATCTGCTGGCATTTCATCGGACCCTTGCAGTCCAACAAGACCCGCGCCGTCGCCGAACTCTTTGACTGGGTTCACAGTGTCGACCGGGTCAAGATTGCTCAGCGCCTGAACGCGCAGCGTCCGGATTCGCTGCCGCCCTTGAAGATACTGCTGCAGGTGAATATCAGCGGCGAGGCCAGCAAGTCAGGCGCCGGCCTGACAGAGCTGGAAAGCATGGCCGCAGCAATCCGGGAGCTGCCCCGCCTGCAACTGCGCGGCCTGATGGCCATTCCGGCACCGGAAGCTGTTTTTGAACGCCAGCGCCGGGTCTTTCGCACGCTGGCCCAGGCAAGAGATGCGCTGGTCAGCAAGGGTTTCAGCGACTGCACGCAGCTGTCCATGGGCATGAGCCAGGATTTCGAAGCCGCCATTGCCGAAGGCGCGACCCTGATCCGGATCGGCACGGCTGTTTTTGGCGCCCGACCGCCCGGAACGATCCTTTCCCCCTCGATGGTCGACGGAGACAGGGAGGAAAAACCCGGATCGTAGCTATTGGGGCAGGACAGCGCCGTGATGGCTCCGCTCGCTCGCTGCGCTCCTCGCCGGACCACCCCGCCACTGTCGGCAGGATCTCGACAGAAAAAAGGCTCCGCGGGTTCATCATTGCCTGCTGTTCGGTTCAGCCATGGCGGCGGCAACTTCTCTTTCGATGTCTTCGAAGGTATCCAGTTTTGCTGGACTGGAAAGCAATGCTGCGCCTTCTTCGCTCAACGGTGAAAAGAGCATTTTCCTGCCATGGACATCGGCTTCCATGATAAACAGTCTCGACTGGAGAGTAAGCCGATATAGTTTATCCACCTCATGCATCAATCCGTTCGCGGAATTTTCAATCAGATAGCTTGACTCCGATCGATCATCAGGCCGCAAAAAAACCAGTATTTCTCCCGGATACTTGTTGTCATCCAGCTCCCTGGCGTTGCCCCCGGTGGCATATTCAAAATAGACATACTTACCCGGATTACCCTTGAGGACTTTTGAAACCTCGATCTTGATCAGGGAGGTCTGCATCGGAGGAATCACCGGAGCGTTTCTGTAACGAATAAACCGTCCATCCGATACTGAATCGATGTAACCCCTGACGATGACCTCTGATACGTCCACGGCTTCCTTGAAGTTCAATGGAATCTCAAGATATTCAACGCTGTCTTTCAAATATTGAAAAAAGGAATTTTTGGGAACTTTACCTTCTGCCCGGTCGAAAGGGTCAGGATCTTTTTCCTGCGCCATACTGAAAAACGGCAATAAGAACAAGAAGTGGAAAAACATAATTTTTCTGATTGAGTGTCTGTCCATAAGTCACCCAGAAAATTTACTCTTCAACAATGATGGTCTCCGGAATTTCATTGAATACCAAACCTGATTCGTTCTGGAAACCAATATAGAAACTAATCCTTCCTGTTCTGTTTGCCGCTCCCTCGAAGAGAGTAAGCGTATAATTTTCTGCCAGAGGAAAATTTTCCAGGTAGGGTTTCAGAGTAGCCAGTCTCGTATCCCATAAAGCAAATCGATTCTTGCCGGTGACATAGTACCAGGTACTCGCACCGTCCTGGGTTTGGGTTCTGAGTACAGCTAAAATATCAACCACATTTCCTATCTGGTCTGCGTAAGGGCACAGATGGCTCATGAGAGCCAGTTGATCACCAAAATCAACTCTTTCTTCAAAGGTTTTACCCCCATCCAAAGAAGCCCCACCAATGGAGAACTCTTGGCGGGGAAGAACAAATTCGGCAAGGCTGTTCACATGCATTCTTAACCGAAGAGAAAACCCCTGAGAATCCGTAACTTCCATAGTGACAGAACCAGTATCCAACCCGGTCAACAATAATCTCGATCCTGTCAAAGTATAATTGACAATTTCATCCGGAGATTTTGCACCATCGCCGATAACATCCACTGCATACGGTCCCCTGTCCCCCAAAATATCGGCAACAGTGGGGTTTTCATCAATATGGATATTAAAGTCATTTTCTGAAAAATAACGCCCTTGAACCTTAATGACAAGCTGATCGCTATTGCAAGCCGACTGGGCGAAGACAGCTACTGACGGAAACATCAATAGTCCAATCACAAAACTTTTTAAGATTTTATGCATCGAATATTCTCCTTAAAAAACTCACTTCGCGCAGCCCAGCACCCAGCCGCGCACCTGGACTCATTTATTGACCGTCTGCCCTCAGGCGGTGATTGGCCAAGGAACGGGGCAGACCTCCCGAGTTCCCAGGGTTTCCTTGCATACATGCCGGGCTCTCTGACGTCGGTGGACGGGATATCGCCGGTCACTCGCGACACCTCTGTAGCCTTCCACTCTCTGAACGATGTCGGCATCCACCACTATAGGCTTTTCGACGCTCCATCACCGCGGCCTGCATGCTCGCTGTCTACGCTTAACCTCCAGCGTCACCGCTAGCGGCCCAAGACTCGCTTCCGGGTGGCGACCAACCTTGCCCGGGGGGACTTGCACCCACGGGAAACCAATGTACAGTTTCCGTCAAATAACCTCCTTGTCGTCCAACTTCCTCTGCGCCTGAGCTTCGCCGGCGCACTCAGAGTTGCCTTAACTCGATATGGCGGGTCTCTCCGCTTATCTCGCCATACCTCCCAACGTTCCGTCTCCAACCATGAGAACTCCCCCGGCATCGCTTTCACACCAATCAGCGTGTCGGGCGGTTTTCGGACTTCGCCATGAATGAGCAGTCTCGTCGCAGTGTCCCGCCGAACCGAGCTCACTTCCAGGTGTTAACCACCCTGTCTTATGGCAACGCAATACTTTCAGCTACAGGGACTTGACTTTCCCCGGTACGGACTTGAACCGCACTGATACTGATATCGTACCTTCACGGACGCACTCATCCCAGCGCAAGTCGGGATCCCGGTCATTAATTTCATTGGCCCCCTGCCTTCGCAGCAGCGATGGTAGCGGGTTTATTCAGAATTTCCTTAATTTTTATCAAAAAATTTTCTCTGTCATACGACCCGAATGCTGACATTCTTACTTGATTAAACAAAAACATATAAGCTTCACCAACCTCTTTCATATCGTACATAGTTCCTCTAAAGGTTAACGTTATATTGTCTGGATTCAAGGCAAAGAAAAACAAATGTCTTCCCTCTCTAGCGTCGGCTATAGTAGCTTTTTTATGCTCATCAAGAAATTCATACATTCTAAGTATAGGCATATCCGCCAACTTTTCCTTTCCTTTTAGAACAGTATCAACTACGACCTCATATTCAATCATGGGCAACCCAATTTTTGACATTTCTATTTCAGATATATTCAGTTCTTGCTTAACATCCTCCTTGCTTCTACCATAACCATAAAAAGTTTGATGGCTTAAGATTTCCCCATAACTTCCTTCGACTATAATATCCGAAGATTCAATAAGATCATCAATTGTTACCGCATAGAAACCATTCTCTTCATCATGACGTAAATTATAAAAAGACTCATTAAGTTGAGCAAATGAATTCTGAGAAAGCAATAAATAAAATATTAAAGTGTTTCTTATATGTCTGTTCATGATAAATATTCCTTGTATGATGAAAAAATTTCTACTAATTTTTATGGTGATAAAAATTAATAATTGTTATTAATAAATGCAATCTCATCACTTTGTAAAAACAATGTTGTTATCGCAGTCACAGAAGATGTCATAAAACTTGGAGAAGATGTAGTGTGCGCCAACCCAGAAACGTGGCCTACTTCGTGTCTCATTACCCTCCTTGCTACCTGATTGAAAAGTAGATCAGCACCCATAATGAGCTGATCATCAAAATAATAATTATTAAAAATTATGGGTCTTCAGGAAAATTTGTGGGTAAATATTCTCAATTCTGAGCCTCCTGGG
>JAVVEZ010000129.1:0-6507 GCA_032250895.1 Pseudomonadales bacterium
TCACGCTGCCGCTGACGGCAGGGCCGCACCGGCTTGAAGTGGCCTTTCTGCACACACAGCGGGCCCGGGGTGTCGATGATCTGAATGCGGTGCTGGCCGGCAGCACCAATGTGCAAAGCCTGTCCATCACCGGGCCCTTGCGTCCGGTCGGACCCGGTGATACGCCGAGCCGGCGCCGGGTGTTCATTTGCCGGCCGGACAGCGCGACAACCGAGGAGGCCTGTGCCCGGAAAATTCTCGGCACCCTGGCTACCCGCGCCTTTCGGCGCCCGGTGGATGCCATCTCGCTGCAGATACTGATGGATTTTTATCGGCAGGGGCGGGCGCTGCGGGGTTTCGAGACGGGTATTCAATATGCGCTGGCGCGGGTATTGGTGGACCCACAATTCGTGTTCCGTTTCGAAGCCGAGCCGCCCGGTCTGACCGAAGGCGAGGTCTATGAAATCAGTGAGTTTGAACTGGCTTCGCGGCTGTCCTTTTTTATCTGGAGCAGCATTCCCGACGACGAATTGCTGGCGCTGGCCGGGGCCGGAGACCTGTCTGAACCGGCGCTGCTGGCGCAGCAGGTGGAACGGATGCTGGCCGATCCCAAAGCTTCGGCGCTGGTCAGCAATTTTGCCAGCCAGTGGCTGGGCCTGCGCCAGCTGGACTTGGTCAACCCCCTGTCAGCCGATTTCGATGGTGCATTGAAGCTGGCCATGCAGCGGGAAACCGAACGGCTGTTTGCCAGCATTCTGCGTGAAAATCGCAGCATCGTGACCTTGCTGGATGCTGACTATTCCTTTATCAACGAACGTCTGGCACGGCATTATGGCATTCCCAATATCCGTGGCAGCCACTTCCGGCGCCTTGAACTGAGTGATGAAAAGCGCCGGGGCTTGCTGGGCCAGGGCAGCATCCTGACCCTGACGTCGGCGCCCAACCGGACCTCACCGGTAAAACGCGGGCAGTGGGTCATGGATAATCTGCTGGGGACACCGCCACCGCCGCCGCCACCGGGTGTCGAAGCCAATCTGGAGGAGACGGCGCCAGCCGGTGCCGAGTTGACGACGGTGCGCCAGCGCCTGGAGTTTCACCGGGTCAATCCAGCCTGTGCGGGCTGTCACAGCATGATGGATCCCATCGGCTTCGCGCTGGAGAATTTTGACTTGACCGGGCAATGGCGCGAGACTGAGGCCGGTGTCCCCATAAATGTCAGCGCGAAACTGTGGGATGGTACCTTACTGCAGGGTCCGGAAAGTCTCAGGCAGGCCCTGCTGGAGCGGCGCGAACTGTTTGTGGCAACGGCGGCGGAAAAGCTGCTGACCTATGCGCTGGGCAGAAAAGTGGAATATTACGACAGGCCAACGCTGCGGCACATCGTCAGGCAGGCCGGGAAGGACGATTACCGGCTGCGTGCGCTGATACAGGAAATTGTTGCCAGCCCGGCATTTCAGATGCGTATAAAAAATGACAGATTTCAGGAGCTGCCATGATATTCATCACCAAAAAGCATTTGTCGCGCAGGACCCTGCTGCGGGGCGCCGGCACTGCCATCGCGCTGCCCCTGCTCGATGCCATGATCCCGGCCCGGACAGCCCTGGCCCAGACCGCCGCCGTGCCCAAAACCCGGCTTGGCTGCATCTACATACCTCACGGTGCGACCATGGACAAATGGACACCCGCAGCCACCGGTAAAGATTTCGCCTTGACGGAAATTCTGGAACCACTGGCAGCCTTTCGTGAGCAGCTTTGCATCGTCAGCAATCTGGCGCACGCGCAGGTGGCACCGTGGACCGGAGAGGATACCGGGGGGGCCGAGAATCATGTGCGTGCCGCCGCCGTATTTCTGACGGCGGCCCATCCCGTCAAGGGCGACCAGGCCCGGGTCGGGGAATCCATCGATCAGGTGGCGGCGCAGGCCATCGGCCAGGATACGCCATTGCCTTCCATCGAATTGTCCATCGAGCCGGCCGGTTTGAACTGTGATGGCAACTTCACCTGTGCCTATCGCAATACGCTGGCCTGGAAATCAGCGACCCTGCCGCTGCCCATGGAAAACAATCCACAACTGGTTTTCGAACGTTTGTTCGGCGATGGCAGCACCGATGCCCAGCGCCGGGAGCGTCGTCAGCAGGCGGCCAGCCTGCTGGATTCCATTGGTGGCCAGGTGGCCGCTTTGCAGAAGGGCCTGCCGGCAGCAGACAGGGCGCGTCTGAACGACTATCTCGAAGAGCTTCGCGAAATTGAACGGCGGGTTCACCAGGTGGATGAAAAACTGTCGGCGGACCTGGTTTTGCCGGCAGCTCCGGCGGGCATTCCGCGCAGTTTTGAAGAGCATCTGGAACTGATGTTCGACTTGCAGGTACTGGCCTACAAGTCAGAGATCACCCGGATTTCCACGCTGATGATGGCCCGGGAGAACAGCAATGTCAGGTTTCCCGGCAGCGGGGTCACTGAAGGTTTTCACAATGCCTCTCACCATTCCAACGAACGTAAAAACATGGATCAGTTTGCGGTGATCAATCATTACCACATCGGCCTGCTGGCGCGTTTTCTTGACAAGCTCGCGGCCACGCCGGACGGCGACGGTTCCCTGCTCGATCATGCCATGATCCTGTATGGCAGCAGCCTGAGTGATGGCAATGAACACAACTTCGCGCCGCTGCCGATGCTGCTGGCGGGCGGGGCCTCGGGACAGCTGGAAGGCGGCAGGCATCTGCGTTATCCGGAAGGCACGCCGATGGCCAATCTGATGCTCGGCATGTTGCACAAGCTGGGTGTCCACAGGGACAGCTTCGGTGACAGTACCGCTGTGCTCGACATTTAATGACATCATAAAAATACGGGAGATGAAAAAATGAAAAACCGGGCCCTGTCAGCGGCTGTCGTGCTGCTTCTGTTGTTACTGTCGTCACTATCCGCTGCGGTGTTCGCACACCACTCCTTTGCCATGTTCGACCAGAGTCGCAAGGTGAGCATCAAGGGGGTCGTTACCGACGTGCAGTGGACCAATCCCCATGTCTGGATCGAGGTGGATGTGCCCGATGCCGACGGTGAAAATGTGCGCTGGGCCATAGAGTTCACCAGCCGGGTACATTTGACCCGCCGTGGGTTCACCCGCACCACGGTCAATGTCGGTGACGAGGTCACCTTCGTGCTCAGCCCCTACCAGGACGGCCGGCCCGGGGGGCGCTTCTGGACGGTCACCCTGCCTACCGGGGAAATCATCCGGGACCCCGGCGCACAACGGGAATATGAGCAGGCACAGGCGGCGGCTCAGTAAACAGGGCATCAACACAAGGATATAAACCAGACCTTGCATCCTTACTCTTTATCAGCAGGCATCTTCATGACACACATCCGCAGATATTCTTTCCGTGTATTTTCTTTGTCCGTTTTGGGTATGGCCTTGCTGCAGGGGCCGCCCGCATGGGCGCAGGACGGCGTCGTTTATCCGGCCAACGGGCCCGAAGTCAGTTATGCCGAACTGGACAAACTGCCCGACTGGCGTGGTATCTGGCAGCCTACCTTTGGCCGGGTCACCGGAGACCAGCCCCGGCTCAAGGGCAGGTACCGCGAGTTTTACGAGGCCGAACGGGCAAAAGTGGCTGCTGACCCGTCCTACGAAATTCCGGAACGGGGTTCCAACTGTCTGGCGCCGGGCATGCCTGCGATGATGACCATGCCCTACAGCCTCGAGTTCCTGTTTACACCCGGCAAGATCGTCATCAATCAAGAAGCCCATATGCAGGTGCGCAGAATTTTCACCGATGGCCGTCCTTTCCCTGAAGACCCGGACCCGAATTTTTTTGGTTATTCCATCGGTCACTGGGAAGGCGAGACGCTGGTGGTCGAGACCATCGGCACCCGGGAGGGGCAGCGGCTGGGGGTGCTGGGCATCACCAACGGACCGAATCTGAAAATCACCGAGCGCATCTATCTGGACCCGAACAACCCCGATCTGCTGCACCTGGACTTCAGCTATGAAGACCCCGATGTGCTGGAAGCACCCTGGCACCAGAACCACACCTTCAGGCGCGACCGCACCTGGGATATTCTGGAATACATCTGCGATGAAAACGACCGTCATCCCATCGGTGAAGACGGCCAGACCCGGGCTGTGTTGAACGAATAGTCAGGTGTGTCACCCCTGCGCAGGCAGGGGTTCAGGACAGGCAAGGATTGGATTCGCACCTGCGCATGACGGACGTTTGGGGCTTTCAGTCGCTTGCCCGTGGTTTAACTGGATTCCCCTGCGCGGGAATGACGGATTGACGGACGGGCTTCCGGAATGACGGAAGGGGTACCGGCATGAATAGTTTCTTCCACTTCCTTTTCAGCCAGCGTACGCCTGATCAGTTGCTTCAGTTCCGGGATGCAGGAGCCGCATTGGGTGCCGCAACGCAGGCGTCTGCCGAGTTCTTCCTGATTGTCGGCGCCGGCACGGATGGCGCCGGTGATCGCGCCTTCGGCGACCTGATGACAGCTGCAGACGAGGCGGTCGTCATGGCGGGCCTGCGGTCCATTCAACAGGCGCCAGCTTTGTGAGTCCACCGGCTGTTGCAATAATTCTTCCATCTGTCTGGCAGCGGGCAGGTGCTCGCGCCCGGGTCTGGCAAAGACGCCCAACTGAATGCCGGCTTCGGTGTAGAACAGAGCCCGGTAGTCGCTCCTGGCGCTGTGGATGAATTCTATTTTCTGATACGTCTGGCTCAAGGCTTGCAGCCAGGCGCTGAGCCATTGCAGCGGCTCAGCGGCGCCGTGCTGGCCGTCCCGGGTCAAGGCCAGTTGATAGCGCCAACCCTGCGCCGTTGGCACCGCCACCCAGTAATCAAACTGACTCACGTCCACGGCGCTGCGGCAGGTCAGATGCACCCAGCAGGTGGTCTCGACCGGGCTCAGTGCAACCCGGGCAAACTTGCTTTCGGGCTGGCCCGACCAGGGATCCGTGCGCGCGGCCAGCAGGCGGTTGACGCGGCCGTGGGAGCTGAATTGATCATTCCAGTGAATGGGGACGAAGACCTCGTTGCGGCGCTGGGCATCATCCAGTTTTACCTGCAGGACCAGCCCACCCTGGTCATTGTGCACACGCAGCAGGTCGCCGTCGCCGACACCCACCTGGCGGGCATCCTGCGGATGCAGGGCCACATAGGGCGCGTCGATGTGCTGCAGCAGGCGGGGCGAACGGGCGCTGCGGGTCATCGTGTGCCATTGGTCACGCACCCGGCCGGTATTCAGAATCATGGCAGGGAAAGTCCCTGGCCTGGGTGCTTTTGTCCCCGGTGATGCCAGCGGCGCCACCGGCACGGCCGCTGCTGGAAGCACCGGCGTCACCGCAATGAAATGTGCCCTGCCGGATTCGGTAAAAAAGCGCTTGTCGGCGAACAGGCGCCGGGGACCGCCCTCATCGCTGTCGCTCTGTGTGGCCGGCAAGGGCCAGCGCCGGGGCTGGAAATCCGCATAATTCTGATCACTCAGGTCTGCCAGCGCAGAGATGTCAAAAAGACGCCGTGGTCCGCCCTGGCGGCCATTTTCAAAACCGGACAGCGCCGCGTGTTCCCTGAAGATGGCCGCAGCACCGGTATAATTGAAATGCTCACCGTAGCCCATGCGTGCGGCCACCTCAGTGAGCATCCACCAGTCCGGTCTGGCTTCACCGGGCAGCGGCAGAAAGGCACGCTGGCGGGAGATGCAACGTTCGGAATTGGTGACCGTGCCGTCTTTTTCGCCCCAGCCGGCGGCCGGCAACAGCACTGTGGCGCAGGCCGTGGTGTCGGTTTTTTCGATGCAGTCGGAGACCACGACCAGTTCGCAGCGCTGCAGGGCCTGACGCATGCGGTCCGAGTCGGGCAGGCTGACGAGTGGATTGGTGGCCATGATCCATACCGCCTTGATGTCGCCACGTGCAATGGCCTCAAACATGTCGACGGCTTTCAGGCCGGGTGTCGTGGCGACCCGATCGCTGTGCCAGAAGCGGCGCAGCCTGGCCACGTTGTCCGGCGTGAAGTCCATGTGGGCGGCCAGCTGATTGGCCAGACCACCGACTTCGCGGCCGCCCATGGCATTGGGCTGGCCGGTAATGGAGAAGGGGCCCATGCCGGGCCGGCCGATTCTGCCGGTGGCCAGATGGCAGTTGATGATGGCATTGCACTTGTCGGTACCGGTCGCCGACTGGTTGATACCCTGGGAGTAGAAGGTAAGGGTTTTTTCCGTATTGGCAAAGCACTGGTAGAAATCGTTCAATTGGGTCTCGCTGAGAGCGGTGTTGCGGGCAACCGTGGCCAGGTCGGGCGCGCAGGCAAGGCTGTCGGCAAAGCCTTCGGTGTGTTCGGCAATATAGTCTGTATCCAGATGACCATGCTGCTGCAAAAAATGCAGCAGGCCGCTGAAGATAAAGGCGTCGGAGCCGGGGGCCAGTGCCAGATGCAGATCGGCGCTGTCGCAGGTGGGGCTGCGGCGCGGGTCGATGACGACGATTTTCATTCCGGGCCGCTGCGCCCTGGCGGCAGTGATGCGCTGATACAG